>CAMVBP010000056.1 GCA_947165795.1 uncultured Treponema sp. | reverse complement strand
CTGCACCATAAGCTTTAAGAAGATTGCGGCGTTCAACACTCATTGTGTCCGGCAAGGTAAGAATTGCATGATATCCTTTTGCGGCTGCAACGGCTGCAAGTCCGATTCCTGTATTTCCAGAGGTTGGTTCAATAATTGTTGCGCCTGGTTTTAAAAGACCTTTTTCTTCTGCATCTTCAATCATTGCAAGCGCGATTCTGTCTTTTACGCTTCCTGCAGGATTAAGATATTCAAGCTTTGCAAGAATAGTTGCTCCTGAAACACCAACCTTTTTTGAATAGCCGTTGAGCTGTAAAAGCGGTGTTTTGCCAATCAATTCCAAAGAACTTTGTTTAATGTCTGCCATATTTTTCTCCTTAATGCCTGTTTTTTATGCAGGACAGGCTGTTTTTTGGCCGCTGGCGGTTGTTTGCTTTTGGCCGGTGTTTTTTATTTTATTCCTACTAAGTCGGTAGGTTTATTTTATATTTCGAATATAATGGCAATTACCTATTATGTCAATAGGTAATTAGATATTTTAACAAAAAAATTGAAAAATTCAGTACGTTTATTATAAAAAAAAATCACGCTTATAAAAAGATGATTTTCTGCGTACGTCGAGCCTTTTGAATTGCCCGATTTTGCCGTGCCAACAGCTTTTTTATTTGATTTTCTTTAAAAATGATATATAATTTGTTTCTGTTAGGAGTAATATCAAAATGAGAGAGAAAAAGTTTTCTATTTCTACAAAATTTTCCATTATATCTATATTTATTGTAATTTCTGTTGTTGCTATTTCAGCTGTAACTACGGGAGTCTTCTTTTCCAGAAACAATCTTGAAAATTTTTACAGTAGTGCTCATATGGAGCTTTCTGAATTCTCAGATTCGATTTCCATGTTCTTTAGTGGAAAAGAGGTTGAACTGAATGTTTTTGCAGATTCAGATGTTGTAAAAGCAAGTGATGATACAATTCATTCTTTTGTAAATGAAGAAGGAACCATTCAGATTCTTGGTTATGAAAAAAGCAAGACCGAAGCAGAAATCCGTAAGCTTTGTAAAATCTTTGCAAAATACGATTCTGATATTGCGGAAATTTATATAGGAACAAAATGGGGCGGTTACGCAACTAACTTCGACAGTTCAATGAGCGGCGGCTACGATCCTCGTAAGAGAGGCTGGTATGCAACAGCATCAAGCGGTAACGGAAAGGTTATGATTACAGATGCCTTTGCTTCTACTGTTGGTGCGACTGTAGTTGGTATTACCAGAAGCGTTTACGATGACAGCAATACTTTTATTGGAAATGCTTCTATAGAAGTTTCTCTTGATACACTTACAACTATTCTTGAATCTATGGATTTTGGTGAAGGCAGCTTTGTTATGATGATTCAAAAGGATGGAACAATTCTTGCCGATACAAGTCCTGAAAAAAATAACTTTAAAAATATAGGCGAAATTGGAATGGACGAATTAAAGACATTCCTTGAGTCTTCTGAAAATAACGGAAATATATTTGCATACGGTAAAAACTACTTTGTTGAATCCGTACAAAATTCAAGAACAGAATATCAGATTGTAGCCTTCTGTCCTAAAGAAGTTGTATTCTCTGCATTTAATCAGACTTTAAAAACTACAATTCTTCTTTGTGCAATTTTTGGTATTATTATTGCTCTTGTAATTGCATTGATAACAAGAAGAATTATGAATCCGTTAAAAATTATTCGTAACGGAATTAGTGCAACTGCTGAACAGATTGCAAACGGAAATGCTGACCTTACAAAAAGAATCAGCGTAAAATCTAAAGATGAAATTGGTGATGTAGCAACAAGCTTTAATCTTTTTTCTGATACACTCCAGAAAATTATTAACAGTATGCAGCAGTCAAAGATGTCTTTGAATGAAGCCGGCGGAAAGTTAGGCGGAACAACAAATAATGCAATGCATGCTATTACTCAGATTAGTTCAAGCATTCAGACATTAGGAAATGATCTGAGAAGTCAGAATTCAAGTGTTGAACAGACATCTCAGAGTGTTACTAAGATTCTTGAAAGTATTCATTCGCTTGAAGAGCTTGTTTCTGTTCAGGCTGAGTCTGTAAATGGTGCTTCTACTGCAGTAGAGCAGATGATTGGAAATATTGGTGAAGTAAATGTTGTTGTAGACAGAATGGCTACTTCTTTTGGAACTCTGGAAACAGATGCTCAAAATGGTGCAAAGTCTCAGGAGCAGTTACAGGAACAGATTGCAGAAATCCAGAAGCAGTCTAAACTCTTAAGCGAAGCAAATAAGGTTATTGCAAGTATTGCAAGCCAGACCAACCTTCTTGCCATGAATGCCGCAATCGAGGCGGCTCATGCCGGAGAAGCAGGACGAGGATTTGCCGTAGTTGCCGACGAAATCAGAAAGCTTTCAGAAACTTCATCTTCTCAGTCTAAGACAATCGGTGAACAGCTTAATCAGATTCAGTCTACAATTGAAACTGTAGTTCAGACTACTCAGCGTGGTGTTCATGGATATACTCAGCTTGCTAACGAAATCCAGGAAATAGATACCCTTGTTCGTCAGATTAAAGATGCTATGAATGAGCAGAAGGTTGGTTCTGTTCAGATTACAGATGCTTTACACGGAATGAACGACAGTTCTCTTCAGGTACAGGAAGCATCTAAAGAAATGGCTACAGACAGCCGCATTATTGTTGAACAGGTAAATACTCTGCAGGAAAAAACAAAAACTATGCAAAGCAGTATGGATGAAATTAATTCTGTAACAACAGAAATTAATACAACCAGCGATGCTCTTTCTGAAGTTTCTGTACTTGTAGAGGAATCTATCAGCGAAATTGGAAAGCATGTAGATCAGTTCCAGGTATAAAATTTTCTTGAGAATTCGGTTTTTACAAGGTAGAATATACTATTATGTCTGAAGAGATTTTGTCATTAATTAAAAGTAGCACTAAAGAAAAAAGTGATATTCAAAATGTAGAAAAAAAAGCAACCTGGCTTATTTTTACAATTGGAGATCAGACTGACGGTAAAAATCTTTATGCTATTCCTGCTGGCTGTGTAAAAGAAATTTTAAGAAATGCCACAGTTTTTCCGCTTCCTTTTGTTCCGCCATATGTAAACGGCGTGCTTAATCGTTACGGCGATCCTTATGTAGTAATAGATTCTGCAGTTCTGGAAGGAAAGGAAGCTCAAAAATCTTTTCTCTTTATAGTTATAAATGACGAAAGTCATACCTGTCTTAGAATTACCGATGTAAAAGACTTTTTTACGGCAACAGAGAATGACATTGTTCATTTTAGCGAAGCTGAACTTTCGGACTTTTACGAAGGAACTCTGACTATAAATAATCAGGATGTTATTTTACTTAATGTTCAGGCTATTATAGAAAAAGTAGGAAAAGAAATTGCTGCAGCCTGAAAAATTTGTTTGCATTTCATATCCTCTTATAGATTTTCTGATTCCAAATGAATATGTTGTTTCTGCTGTCGGTGTAAAAGATTTGAACATTTCTTTACTGCACGATCAGTCTTCGGGAATTTTTGATTTTGATGAAATTGCTTCTGTGTTTACTCAGATTCCGCGCGAATCAGAAATTCAGACTATGGTTGTTTTGCGTGATGAAAATAATGTTCAGATGTCGATTGTTACAACTCAGGAATGCCGCGTTTGTACAATCCGGTTAAATGAATTTTCGTTATTTTCTGATTATTATTCCGGACAGTTTAAGAAATTCGGTTTGATGACCGTGTAAGATTTTTAATGGATGTAAGAAAAACCATAAATTATATGAACAGCTGTTTCCTGGAGGAATTATGATTCATGTTGTTGTAGCCGATTCCTCTGCCGTTTTCCGCTCTGTATTAAAAGAAATAATTTTAAAATCAAAAAAACTTGAATGGATTGGAGAAGCTGTTTCTTATTCATCCCTCAATTCAACCATCGATGAGTTAAAGCCTGAATTAATCATTTCAAAAAAATCTTTTTTCGATTCAGAAAGAATTACCGCTATTGCTGATTACTGTCAGAAGCTTTCCATCCCGACGGTTGTTTATTTCGAAAAATGCGATGAGCATAATTATAATTCTTCGAATGTAAAATTTATTGAGCAGCCTGAATTTATAAATTTTTCTGCACAAAAAATGGAAGAATATGCCGAATATCTTGAACAGCTTGCTTATGATATAAAACGCAATAAGTTATTTGAAAGTCATCCTGCATCTATAGTTCCTTCGGTAAATGAAGACGGAACAGTTGTTCCTCCGCTAAAATCGGTTGCAAAAAATTATTCAGCAAATAAATTTAAGGCAGTTTTAGTTGGAGTTTCTACAGGCGGCCCGAGCGCTCTTCTGGAACTTTTAAAAGGAATCGGAAAGGACTTCCCGCTGCCAATTCTTATTACTCAGCATATAGATTCTTTTTTTGATAAAAATCTTATTACCTGGCTTTGTACCGAAACTCTTGTGCCGGTTCATCTTGCAGAAAATAATATAAAGCCGCTTGCCGGTCATGTTTATTTTGCGCCGTCGGATGTGCATTTAACTTTAATTCCTCATCCCGAAGACGACTTTCACATTATATTAAATCATGAAGCGCCGGTTAATTTTCTGCGCCCTTCTGTAGATAAAATGTTTTCCAGCGCTGCGGCAGTGTTTGGAAAAAACTGTATTGCTGTTGTGCTTACAGGAATGGGGTCTGACGGCGCAAAAGAATGTCTGCATTTAAAAGAACTTGGCGCATATACAATCACACAGGATGAGGCTACCTGCGTAATTTACGGAATGCCAAAGGCTGCCTATGAGCTTGGTGGAGCCTGCGAAGTGCTTCCGCTTAATCTTATTGCTGAGCGTTTATGGAATCTTACGGGGAAGGGAGTATGAGCGAATTACAGAATGAATTGATTGAACTTATAAATTCTAAAATCCACTCATATTCGGGCATTTATGTTGCTAAGTCGCAGTTCCAGACGTTATTAGATTTTATAGATAAAGAATCAGCTAAAAAGGGCCTTTCTCCAATGGAATATGTTCAGACAATTTCTCCGGATACTCAGGAATTGGATGAACTTATAAATCTTATAACAGTAAACGAAACATATTTTTTCCGCGAAGAAAAGCAATTCGATTTTTTACGCGAAGAAGTTTTTCCAAAATTTATGGGAAAGAATCTTACAATCTGGACGTGCTGCTGTTCTACAGGAGAAGAGCCTATTTCGCTGCTTGCTTTAGCCCTTTCCATGAATGTTAATCTTACGATTTATGCTTCTGATATAGATGATAACGCGCTTGCAACTTTAAGGCGCGGTCATTATTCACTTTATTCACTGCGCTCCGACGGAGCAAAATATCATAAGCTTCTGGAACCTTATTCAACAAAGACAGACACAGAGATTATTTTTAACCGCGACTTTTTGCGCCGTATTCAGTCATTTAAGTTTAATCTTACTCAGGATGAACTTTCTAAAATTCCATTTTATGAAAATGCAGATATTATTTTTATGCGCAATGTCTTCATTTATTTTGACAAGCCTACAAGAATTCTTGTTACGGAAAAAATAAGTGAACGGCTTAAAAACGATGGAATTTTATTTTTCTCCATGAACGAAATCGGTTCGTTAGACAACAGCGTAATTTCGGAAAAGCTGTACAAAACTAATTATGATGTTGTGTATTATTTTGTTAAAGGCGTAAATAAAAAGAATAAATCGGTTTCTGAAATAATTAATCAAAAACGCGAAAAAGAAAAGCAGCTTAGGATGGAAGAATTAATGAAAGAAAAATTCCGTCTTGAAATAGAAAAATCCAAAAAGAATTCTTTAGAGCGCGAAAAGGAAGCAAAAGAAAAAAAGCGTACTGAGTTGCAGGAACGTAAAAATCAGCCGGATAACAGCACAAATGATTCAACAATAAAATCAACTTATGAAGACGTTTGCTACGAAATTAATCGCGGAGATTTTATTAAGGCAAGGACAATTGCACGCGCAATAAGCGGAACAGATACAAAAAAATATTCATTTTTTATGCTTGGTTATATTGAATATCATGCAGATAACAGGGCTGCCGCAGAAACCTTTTTTGCTTCGGCAGAAAGTATTTCTCCGGATTTCTGGCCGGCATTTTTCTATCATGGAATGGTGCTTCGTGATCTTGGAAAAACTGCGCAGGCAAATGAATGCTTTTCTAAATGCAAAAAGCTTATCTCGAACTTTGGAAACAAAGGTGCCGGAAGTTCAGTTCCTTATGACTTTACGCTGGACTCTTTTAGTCCTTCATATATTTATTCGCTCTGCGAAACATTTTCTATGGGAGGAGGGTTTTAAATGAATCTTGATAAAAATCTGTTTCTTTCAGATTATGTTTCTGAATCAAGAGAGATTCTGGACTCTCTTGATGATATTGCCATTGTTGCATCTAAAGAAAAAAGAAATACAGACTGTTTAAAAGAAATTTTAAGGCTTTTGCATACTCTTAAGGGCTCTTCCAGAATGATGGAATATGTTCAGATAGAGAAAGTTATTAACCGCCTGGAAACAGTTTTTAAAACAATTCAAAGTAATCAGACAGAAATTTCAAGTAAAATAATTCAGCTTTTAATGGGCGTAAATGGAATTATTCATAAGGTTGTTGATAATATTGAAGATGGCGGCGATGGAACTTTTGAGCAGTATGAAGAGATAATAAAAAATATAGACATGGCCATCGAAGACGAAGATTTTAAAACTGATTTTTCGGGCGAAGTTGAAAAGACTGGAAAATCTAAATCGGAAAAGTCTGAGTCTAAAAAGAAGGATAAGGCAAAAGCTGAAGCCGATAAATCTGAAAATAAATCCGGCGAAGGCGACTCCGGTTCAGGCGAAAAAACTGGTGAATCTGCTGCAGACAATTCCGGCACCGGCGTTTTAACTGGAAATTCAATCGTTAATAAAGTTGATGCAGAGAATGCAGAATTCTTCCACGATTCGCAGACTATCAAGGTTCAGATTTCGCAGATTGATTCAATTCTGCAGTCGCTTGATAAGCTTATTATGCGTCAGATTAAGCTTAAGAACGAAATTGAATTTTTAAAGAAGCAGGGCGAAACTTCGGAGTTCCAGGCTTATCAGGAGCTTTCGGAAAATATTTCTGTTCTGGAAAACCAGAGCGTAGATATTCAGAAAAATATTATTTCTCTGCGAATGCTTCCGTTTGATATGATTCTTCGTCCTATTAAGCGTTCAATTGTAGCCGAGGCACTTAAGACCGGAAAAAATATTGAATTTGATATTCCTCAGTCAGAAATTACGATAGACAAATTTATCCTGGAAAAGCTTCCTGCAATTTTAATTCACCTTGTAAGAAACTCAATTGATCACGGAATTGAAACTAAAGAAGAACGTAAAAAACTTGGTAAACCGGAAATGGGAACAATTTCTATTTCTGTTAGTCAGGTTTCCAACAGAATTTTTGTAAACGTAAAAGACGACGGTCACGGAATTGATTATGAAAAAATCCGTGCCAAGGCTTTAAGACTTTTCCCTGAGCGGGAATCAGAAATTATTTCTGCAGATAAATCTGAGCTTCTTCAGTTTATTTTTGCATCCGGCTTTTCTACAAAAGATGTTCAGACTGAACTTTCTGGCCGCGGCATTGGTCTTGATGTTGTCCGCACAGAAATGGATAAGCTCAAGGGAAAAATTACGGTTTATTCTGAGCTTAATCAGGGAACAAATTTTGAGCTTTCTTTGCCTGCTTCTCTTGCAACCCAGGACGGACTTTTTGTTTCGGTTTCGGGAAATTCTTATTTAATTCTTTCGCATTATATCCGCGAAATTCTTACTGTAAAAAAATCAGATTTCCTTCCTCTTCAGCATGGTCCTGTAATTAATGTTCATAACGAGCTTATTCCAATTTTTGATTTTGATATTATAAATCCAAATTCAGATAAACACGTTAATACAAAAACTGAAGTTTCGGTTGTAATTCTTGAATATTTGAACCGCAAGGTTGGAATTATTGTAGATAAAATTCAGCACTATGGAACTGTCGTTATAAAACCGGTTCCTCCAATCTTAAAAGATTTTAATGCGCTGCAGGGTGTAGTATTTGATGAAAATTACAGAATCATTCCGGTTCTTAACATTCCTGATACAATCCGCCGCTTTAGAGTTGTAAATGTTTATGAAATTAAAAATCTGGAAGTTCAGAAAATGCCGAAGATTCACTCTGTTCTTGTCGTTGATGATTCTCATACAACGCGTCACATTGAGCAGATTATTCTTGAAGCAGAAAATTATAATGTTGCAACGGCCGTAGATGGAATTGATGCGCTTGAAAAAATGAAGCAGCATAAATTTGACCTTGTTGTAACGGATGTAAGAATGCCTCGAATGGACGGATTTGTTCTTCTTCATAATATGCGTCATAAAGAGGAACTTAAGAATATTCCGGTAATTATGGTTTCTTCTGTTTTTGAAGACGATACCTTTGATAAAGCAAAAAATCTTGGTGCGCAGGGCTATATCGTAAAATCTGAATTTGAACGTGAAAGTCTTGCGGCAAAAGTAAAGGAGCTGCTCCATGAGTAAGTTAATGGTTTATGTTGCAGAGCCTTCTAGAATTCTTTCCAAGGTTATAAGCACACAGCTGGAAGCTGCAGGTTATGAAACTCAGGTTTTTACAGACGGCTTATCGGTCCTTAAAAAAATTGTCACTGAAGATCCTTCGTTAATTATTTGTGACCGGGATATGCCGTTAATTAACGGACTTGAATTATGCAGTATTTTAAAAACCGGTTCTTCAAAACCAAACCTTCCTGTTATCCTTATTTCTGCCGATGAAAAAATCTTTGATTTCTGGAGCGGAACTTCGCAGGCAAATAAAGTAATTTCAATTTCGAGTCAGAACGTTGATTCTTTAATAGAAGCTGCAAAAGAACTTTTAGACTGCGAATACGTAGAAGCTGATTCTTTTTTGACGGAAGAGGAAGATTTTTCCGGCGACGAAAAATTAATTTCATGGCTTGTTAATTCAATGGGCAGAAACGAAGGCTTTTTGAATATGACAAGGAATGTAGTTCAGCTTTATCCTTGTGTAAAAAATACAGGAACTCTTGTTCAGAATATTTTTAAGATTTTTTATACAGCCTGCGAGTACGACATAATTGCGTTAATTCTGGATGGTCAGAGTACGTATATTTATACTTCAGGTACAGAAAATTTTTCTTCGTCGGTTCTGGAAGATTTCTCGAATATCTGCAAAACCGAATATGCTCAGCAGGCAAAGAAAAATCATACAGTTACTTTTGAAGAAATAAAAATCGGCGGAATTATAAATTCAATTTCTGAAAATTCTCAGGAAGAAAATCAGGAAGAAAATTCATCTGAGCCTTGTAAAAATGAAAAGCGGCTTGAATCTTATTATTCTTACGTAATTAAAACTGATAAGGAATTTGTTGGAACCCTTCATCTTGCGGCAACAAGAAAAAAGATTTTCAATTATAAAGTTCAGTCTTCAATTGAATTTGTTTTGCCGTCGCTTGCAAATATCCTTCAGGAATCGGTTCAGCGTTCAGAACTGTCTCTTCAGGAAAGAAAGCTTCGTTCTGCTTTTTCAAAATTCATTCCGGAACAGGTAATGAACGATCTTCTTAATTCAAATTCAAATCAGGAATTAAATAACAACAATGAAAAACGCAATGTCGTAATTCTTATGTGCGATATAAGAAACTTTACTTCTATAAGCGAAATTAATAAAGCCGAAGATGTCGTAAACTTTCTGAATACATATTTTACGCACATGGTTGATATTGTTAAAAAGTATGGTGGTACTGTAGACAAATTTGTAGGCGATGCAGTTATGGTTCTGTTTGGTGCTCCAATCAGTTATAATGATAATGCAAAGCGTGCAGTTGCTGCAGCAATAGAAATGTTTACCCAGCTGGATAAGATTCCATGCGGTCAGCTTAAGTTCCCTGAGGGAATGAAACTCGATATTGGAATTGGTATTCATTATGGGGAAGTAATTGTAGGACAGATAGGAAGTGCAGATAAAACTAATTACACGGTAATTGGAGATACTGTAAATGTTGCTTCTCGTCTTGAAGGTCTTACAAAATTATATGGTGCAAGGCTTATTATTTCAGAAGCAGTTTACGACGAGCTTGATGATTCTGTTAATGCTTTGCTTTTAGACTCAGTAAAAGTTAAAGGAAAAAAGGCAAGTGTACAAATTTATCGTGTAGATGAAAAACCTCTTTCTCCGGAATTTACCGAAGTTTATGAAAAAGGTTTTAAATCTTATAACGAAGGTGCATTCAGTCTTGCAATTCCTTATTTTGAAAAGGCTCTCGAGTATATGCCGCAGGACAAGGCTGCCAGACTTATGCTTGATCGCTGTAATGAATTCTCAGTAAATAAACCAGAAAAATGGGATGGTGCAATTGCGCTTACATCAAAATAGAAAGAGGTATGAATGAATATTATGAACCT
>CAMVBP010000055.1 GCA_947165795.1 uncultured Treponema sp. | reverse complement strand
GGCAACTTTTACACTCGTAACATTTCTTACTGCCTGCGTAGTCACAATTGGTATTCTGCTTGCACCTCTTATTATCAGGTTTTTCTGTAAAGCTCCAGTTCCCGGAATAGAAGATTATGCGGCTAAGCTTGATTATTATCTTCAGGAATTAAATGAAACTACTGTGCTCACAAGAATAATGTTCCCGTATCTGTTTTTAATTTCGATAGCAGCATTCTTTCAGGGCGTTTTAAATACTTGCGGAATATTTGCACCTTCCGGCTTTACTCCTGTTATGTTCAACGGAATTGTAGTTCTTTCTACATATCTTCTTGCACCACATACTTCAAACCCGGCTCGTGCAATGGCAATCGGTACAATTCTCGGAGGTTCTGTTCAGGCTGTGTTCCAATGGCCGTTTGTTTACAAAACAGGCTGGAAGGTTGGAATTGCTTCGCTTAAAAAGGCCTTTACAAATCCTGGAACAAGAAAAGTTATGGCTCTGCTTGCTCCAACAATTGTCGGCATTGCGGCTTATCAGCTTAATGACACAGTTTCTACTGCATTTGCAAAACGCGTAGGTTCAGGAATTGCTTCGAGCCTTGGATACAGTCTGCGGCTTCAGGAATTGATTCTCGGCATTTTTGCAGTTTCAATTGGAACTGTAATTCTTCCGGATCTTTCTGGTTTTGCAAACAAAAAAGACTGGACTCAGTTTAATTCCATGCTGCTTCAGGCAATCAAAATTATGACGCTGATTTCAATTCCAATCACAGCATATTCACTCATTACAGGACGCGAACTTATTTCTCTGCTTTATAAACGACATCAGTTTGATGATAATTCTGTCGCGATGACTCTTGGAGTTTTCAGATATCACATTGCAGGTTTACTTTTTATTGCGCTCAACAGAATAATGGCTCCGGCCTTTTACGCTCAGAAAAAACCGAAGCTCCCGACAATTGCAGGACTTATAAACTTTGGTTCAAATATTCTTCTCGTTCTGATTCTTTCAAGACCAATGGGCGGAAACGGAATTGCATTTGCACTTACACTTGCAAGTTTCTTAAATACAGTTTTCCTTTTTATCTTTATGAAAAAGATGGATGAAATTGAAGTTGGAAAACTTGTTCTCGGAACAATTCTTTATTCACTTAAAATGGGACTGTTCTCTGTAGTTGCGGCTGTGCCAACTTATTTTGCCCACAAAGCATTGGTTGGATTTTTTGCAGGCTACAAAAACATTATTGCCTACGGAGCACCAGTAATTATTTCTGCAATTATTTTTGCGGCTGTTGGAGTTCTTGAGCTTATAATCACAAGGGACAGCATTGTAAAAACAGTGATTGCAAAAATCAAAAAATAAAAATATTATAGACAGAAAATTTCTTATTAAAATAATGCCGTAAAAAAACGGCCAATATTAAACGAAATTCCGTTTTGGAGAAAGAGATGAAAAATTATACAAAAGAAGATTTGGCAAATATTTATAAAAATAGACGTAAAAAACTTTCTGAGTACATGAATGAAAATTCTTTGGGCTGTGTTGTTTTTATTGACAATGAAGAACACAGAGAACCTGCCGTTGCTTATTATACAGGCCATGCAAATGACTGCGTATTAATGATTTTTTCAGACGGTTATACAATTCTTATTCCGTGGGACGAAAATCTTGCAAAGCAATACGGCCACTTCGATAAGCTCGTACCTTATCAGCGTTACAAAAATGACTCTCTTGATGCCATAAAAGCTTTGCTGAATGTTCACTGCGGTACACACGGGAATAATAATAAAATTGAATTGCCGCCATATTTAACTTATCCTCAGTATTTAAAATATATTGATGAATTAAATAATTACGACTGCCGCTGCAAGGAAGACGGAGCCCATAAATTTGTTACCGACTGCAGAATGATAAAAGATGAATACGAAATTGAATGTACAAGAGAAGCCTGCAGAGTTGGTGATTTAATAATTGACGAAATTGAAAAGCTTGCAAAAGCAGGAAAAATCAAAACAGAAACAGATGTTGCACTTTTAATTGAACGCCGCTTAAGGGAAAACGGCTGCGAAAGAGCAGGTTTTGATACTCTGGCTGCCGGTCCAAAAAGAAGCTTTGCAATTCACGCCTTCCCGGGTTATACCGCAGCAGAATGGCCTGCAAAGGGACTTTCCATTCTGGACTTTGGAGTTGTCTACAAAGGCTACACAAGCGATACAACATTAACAGTTGCAAAAGGAAATCTTACAAAAGAACAAAAAAATCAGCTAGATTTGGTTCAGAAAGCATATGATGAATGCCTTAAACTCTACAATCCAAAGCATACAGTTGCAGAAGCCGCTAAAAAAGCTGATTCCGTTTTTGCCGCCGCAAAAAGAAAAATGCCTCATACTTTAGGACATGCAATCGGTCTGGAAATTCATGAATATCCGAGAGTAAGCACAAAAATGCCTTCAACTTTAAAATTTACTCCCGGAATGATTTTAACCTGCGAGCCGGGACTTTATGATCCGGAAATTGGCGGAACAAGACTTGAAAATGATGTTCTCATTACCGAAGACGGAAATGAAGTTTTAAGCCATTCAAGAATTATCAGACTGTAAAATGAATTTATCAAATATTGTAATTGTTCTTGATCACCCAGATGAATCTCGTAATATTGGCGCTGCCTGCCGCGCCATGGCAAATAACGACATAAGCAAACTGCGCATTGTAGGCAAAAAAGAAAATTACGATATTGAACATATTCACGTGCTTGCAATTCATGCCGGAGAAATTTTTGATAAAGCAGAATTTTATGATTCAATAACAGAAGCAACTGCAGACTGTTCAATTTGTGCCGGAACTACAAGACGCCGCGGAAAGAAAAGAGGAAAACTTTTACTTCCTGAAGAATTTGCAGATATGGCAAACTCTATATCTTCAGCAGATTCTTCGGATAAAGCTTCTAAAGGCGATTCGGCCTGTAAAATTGCCGTAGTTTTTGGCAACGAAAGAACAGGCCTTACAGATGATCAGCTGGATGAATGTAATCTTGGAGTAACAATTCCTTCATCAGATAATTTCGGCTCGTTGAATTTAAGCCATGCCGTTCAGATAATCTGCTACCACTTATTCCGAAAAAATCTTGAAGCCAAAAAAGGTGAATACAAAGGCTATACTCCGCTTACGCTGGAACGAATAGACAGTGCCGTAAAATCAATTACAGACGACATGCAGAAAATCGGATTTTTTAAAATGCCAGGAAGAAGCGACATGGAAAATTTCTGGAGAAGTATTTTAAGCCGCGCAAGTCTTTCCGAAGGCGAAGCAAAATATCTGGAAAAAACATTTTCTAAAATGGCCGGCCTTGCTTCTAAAAACAATAAATCCTAGTTGTTATTTTCAAGGAATTTTAAGAAATCTTCTTCTGGAAGCGGTTTACTAAAATAGAAGCCCTGTGCATAAGTAATTCCCAAAGATTCCAGATAATCAAACTGTTCTTTAGTTTCTATTCCTTCTACAACAATTTTTCTTCCCATCTTTAACAACATGCCAATCATATTTTCAAGAAGAATTTTTGCATTGTTTACTGACTTTCCTTCTTTCTTAAAACATGGCCACAAAAGACTTTTGTCTATTTTAATTAATTCAAAATCACCTTTTGACATTCTTGAAAGATTAGAATAACCGGTTCCAAAATCATCCATTGCAAAAGAACAACCGAACTTTTTAAGCTCTTCCATGTTTTTCTTGAGCATGTATCCGGAAGTAATTGCAATTGATTCAGTAATTTCAAGATTCACAGATTCCGGCTTAATTTTATATTCGTTCAATAAAGTTTTCATGAGTTTTGGTAAATCTGCATCTACAGACTGTAAGCCAGAAAGATTTACTTCTATGTGATTAATTCCTCTTTTAGAAAGATTATTTTTTCCCATAAAAGAAAATACATGATTAAAAATCATTTCGCTTAGCTGAATAATTTGTCCGCTCTTTTCAACTATAGGAATAAATTCTTCCGGAGAAATAAAGCCTAAAGTTGTTGAATCCTTTAATCTTACAAGCGCTTCGGCATTAGAGAATTTTTTTGTTTCAAGATTATAAATCGGCTGATAGTACATTTCTATTCCATCATGCTCGATTGCTTCCGTAACAATTTTGATTATGGAAAGTTTTCGTGCGCGCTTCTGGCGGGCATTTGAGTCTATATGACACAAGAATCCCGAAGATGCTGAATAAGATTCCATGTCTTCCAAAAAATCAATCAGTTCAGAAATTTTTCCGGAGAACGGGAAATCTTCCGGACAATTTAAAATATATGCACGTCCGTTTAATCTTATATTTGTATTTCTAAAGCTCCAGGTTTTTGTAAAGCGCTGTTCAATTAAATCAATTATTTTCTGCTGGTTAAGCAGCTGTTTTTCGTTAAGTATAATTGCAAGCGAAGTTCTGTTCAGTCTGTAAACCGAAGTCTTGATATTTCTTTCAATAAAGTTTTTGAGAATCAATAATAATTGGGAAGCAACATCAACTCCCGGAACCTGACCTACAACAGGAAAATCTTCAATTTCTATTTTAATGATTTTAAATGGCTTTTCTTTTCCCTGGAATTCTTCCAGCACGGTTTTAAGCGCATAATAATTAAAAGCACGGGTTTCTGTATCAATGTATTCCGAAGGATTTTCCAGAGAAAGGAACATCAAAAGAATCATTGAAGAAACGCCTACGCTGGATATAAGAATTTTTGGAAGAATAATTTGAGTAACACCAAATCCTACCCATAAAGCCATTGTAAAAAGAACATAAATCTGCTGCTTTCTGTGAACTGAATTGGAAAGATGTCTTATTGATTTTATTACGGTCATTACAGAATAGTAAATAATGACTACATAAACACAATTTACCATTAAACCATAAGAATAAATTCCATCCGCTTCAATGTAATAACTTATTGGTGCAAAAATTGCTGTGAGCAGAGAAATCAGATATAAAAAGCATATGAATAAAAGCTTGTAAATTGAATAACGCTTTTGATTTCTATTTAAAATATCAATATAAAGATAAATGCACGAAAGACAGATATCCAGGAATATAATGAATCCCTGATGTGTAAAACGAACAAACCACAACGGCAGATAGTCATAGTAAACAAGGGCAAAAACCGTTGCAACATCGAAAAGCAGATATATTAAAGCACTTATCATCAAAACCGAAAAAATACGGTTAGATAATAATTTTATCTTTGGTCTGAAAAAATAAATAACCTCAAGAATCATAAGGATTACAAATGAAGCTATTTGAAATTTCAAATGGTTAAACAAGAATGAGTTCATTTAGACTATATTTTACACCACAAAATTTGATTTATCCACAAATTTTTTATACAATTTAATTATGTACTCACATCTGCTATTTGATATGGACAACACTCTTTATCCTGCAAGTTCTGCTATGAATGACGGAATTACAAACAGAATGCTGGAATGTGTTGCAGAGTTTTTTCACTGCGATTTTAACAAAGCCGTTGAACTAAGAAAAGAAAGAATTACACATTATTCTACAACTCTGGAATGGCTGCGCTCCGAAGGAATGACCGATGTAGAAGGTTTTCTGCGCCACGTACATCCCGATAACGAAGCCGATGAACTTTTACCGCAGCCCGGTTTAAGAGAATTCCTTCTTTCCCTTCCATATAAAAAAACTATTTTAACAAATGCGCCTTATGAACATGCAGAAAGAGTTTTGGAAAAGCTTGGCATTGCCGATTTATTCGACGCATTAACAGATATTCGCGATGCTGATTTTTATGGAAAACCATATCCGAATTCATTTAATGTAGCATTAAAAAAAGCCGGCGAAACCATTGAATCTACGCTTTTCCTTGATGACATGCAGAAATATACCGACGGCTGGGCGGCTATGGGCGGAACTGCAGTCTTAATTGGAAAAGACAATGGAAAACCCCTGGAAAAAACTGCAGAAGCCATGATAAAGGCCAGAGATGCAAATAAAACTGGAAAAGAAGGAAAAACAATCCGTTTGAATTCCATATATGAATTACCGGGAATTTTGTAATATGAAAAAATTTCTTTGCATTTGTTTAAGTTCAACTATTCAGCGAACAATTACTTTTGAAAACCTTACTCTTACTAAAGTTAACCGTTCCAAAAAATACAGGCAGGATGCTTCGGGAAAAGCCGTGAACTCTGCACGCGTATTGAATCAGCTGGAAAAAGGCTGTGTTACCACAATTTGTCCGCTTGGAAAAGAAAATCAGGACTTATTTATTTCTCTTGCAGAAAAAGATGGCCTTGAACTTATGACTGCACAAATTCCAGGATTTACACGCGAGTGCTGGACTTTACTTGATAAAAATAATGCTACGACAACAGAGCTTGTTGTAAGCGAACCGGAGCCTTCGGATGAACAGATTAAAGATATTCAGAAGGCAGAAATCAAACTGTTAAAATTTATTACTCAGGCGCTCCCAAAAGTTGATGCGGTTTTACTTGCCGGAAGCCGCCCGTCGTTCTGGTCGGAAGACTTGTATTCGACTATATGCGGAATTGTAAAGGACAATAATAAATTTATACTCGCAGATTTTATTGGAAAAGATCTTATGAATTGTCTGAAAATGCCTTCTGCAGAAAAGGTTGAACCGCGCCCTGCCCTAACTCCAGATGTTGTAAAAATTAACGACGAAGAATTCTGCAGGACTTTTGATTTAAATTATCCGCTGGAAACTGGCGAATTAAAAAAACAGGTTCTTTCTAAGAGTGAAGAATTTAGAAACATATTTGTAATTACGCGTGGAAAAGATTCAACGCTGGCAGCCGCAAATGGTAGAATATACGAATGCGAATCGGAAAAAATTACGCCTGTAAATACAACCGCATGCGGAGACAGCTTTAATGCAGGCTTCCTTTATGAATATATTAATTCTTCGGACATTCAAAGAGCGCTGGAAAAAGGAACCTGGTGCGCCGCACGCAATGCAGAAAAAGAAGTTCCAGGCGGAATTTAATATAAGAATATTTTATAACGCTTTCATCTATTTTTTTTGCCTTTTTAACTAAATTATGTTAATATTTTTAGTTAATTATGGATCAGAAGAAAAAAGTAAGATTATCGGACATTGCAGAAAAACTTGATGTAAGTATTGTTACAGTTTCTAAAGCGCTTGCAGATAAAGACGGCGTTGGCGATGAATTAAAACAGAAAATAAAATCGCTTGCAGAATCTATGGGTTACAAGCTCAAAAAAGATTCAGGAAAATTATCTTCCGAAGGAACAGGAAATATTGGAATAATTATTCCTTCACGTTTTTTCTCTCCTGACTTTTCTTTTTACTGGTATTTATTCAATTATCTTTCCAAGGAACTTTTAAGCCGCAACTATTATACAATAATGGAATTGCTTCCGGACGAAAACGAAGAAAACCTTGTTTTGCCAAGAATGCTGGATGATAAAAAAATTGATGGAATTATTATTCTTGGCCAGACAACCGAAGCCTATATCAATAACCTGAATTCAGTTTACAGCAATTTTATTCTTCTTGATTTTTATTTAAAGAAGCAGATTTATGACAGCGTTTCGAATGATGACTTTTTCTGTTCATATATGATTACAAATCACATAATCGAAAACGGACATAGAAACATAAAATTCGTAGGAAACTTTGAAGCAACAACTTCTATCCGAGACAGATTTATGGGCTTTCAGGCTGCCATGTACGAAAATAAACTTCCTGTTTCTATAGATGAAATAATTCCGGACCGCGATTCAAAAGGAATGAAAATTACAATTCCTCTTCCTTACGATAATCTGCCGACAGCGCTTGTCTGCAACTGTGACCAGACCGCCGCAACAGTTATTGCACAGCTGGAAGAAAAAGGAATTAAAGTTCCTGATGATATTTCTGTAACAGGTTTTGATAATTATCTTCCGCGACAGAAGCCCGAAGTTGGATTAACTACAGTTTATATTAATCCCGAAGACACCGCAAAGATTGCCGCAGATTTAATTATAAATAAAATCCTTGGCAAGCCTTACACAAAGGGTCGTCATCTTGTAAGCGGAAAACTGATTGTCAGAGATTCTGTAAAAACTTTATAATTTTTTCTGCAGCGAGCCTGTGAGTTTTTTCTCCGGGATGCGCGCGTGAACCTTTTTCTTCATCGGTTAATTCCACAGTATCCATGTCATCAAACTCAAGAGTCCACACATCGCTGTCGCCTGTTATCTGCTTGTAATTTTCTACAGCATGCTTTATAAGGGCCGGAACAATATTCAGTCTTAACATTCCATAGCACCATAAAATTTTTGCTGAAGGATTTTTTGATTTTATTTCTTTTAAAAACGCAACGGCAGCATCCACAAATATCCTGCGGTTTTCTTCGCTGTCTGAACAGTCTTTTCCCGGAAGATTGAGCGCATTGTTATCATTTGTTCCAAGAGAAATAACTACAAAATCAAAACCGGGACGATTTGCATCTCCAACCAAATTAAAATCATAAGGTTCATCTTCGCCGGTTAAACAGCACACCTGATTATAAAGAGACGGAACATTATTTTCTTTTAAGCCGTCCCAGCTCCAGCGAAGTCCCCAGCCGCTTTGAGAAACACATGAAAAATAACAATTCAATTTGCGGGAAATTTGAGAAGCATAAGTCCGCGACGCAGAAAAGAAAGAAGGAACCCATTCCATTTGAGAAACTTCTCCTCTTAAACCTTCGCCGCTTGTAAGACTGTCGCCAATAAATTCAATTTTTAATGGCGAAACTTCTTTTCCAAAAGGAACAAAGCTTCCTTCATCGTCCAGAATAATTTCTTTAATTACAAGTGAATGTTTTTTATCGCCGGGCATTGGCTGAGTTTCTTTATAAATTGTAATTACATTTTCTCTCGAAGGATCTATATTTCTTGCAAGACAGATATTTTTTTCGCCGTTATTTTCTACCATAAAGCGTGAAATTTCCGAATGATTAATATACACGCTTATCCAGATTTCCTGGTCTTCATAATCAGATTCAATAACGGCACGGACTTCTTTTGCACATACTTTTACTTCCAGCGCACTTGCGGCCCAAAATAGATTCAGTTCTGATTTTTTTTCTGCATCAACAACATTTCTTCCAATAATTCTTTTGTAATCAATTTGATTAATTTTATAACTTTTCATACTTACCACTTAACGCTAAAACAGCAAAAAAGTAAAGACAGTTATCATAATAACGTCGGCGGCCTGTACGCATTGGAGTTTCCCAGAATCTTTTTATGGCACGAACAACCATTTTTCTCTCTGCAGGAGAAATTGAATTCACATCTACGGCAAGAGCGGCTTCGGCAATTGTTGCAATTAAACCTATCGGATGGCGGGCCAGCTTTTTACGTTCCGTTCCGTCAACAAGATAGTCTTTTAAATCTTCTGCCTTTTTACCGTCAAAGAATTTAATTATGTTCAAGGCAATTTTTCCGAGCTCTTTAGATTTTCCAAACCATAATGCATCAAGTCCGATATTTGCAGCGACTCTGTAAGAATCGCTGAAGAAGGTTCCATGCTTATCTTCCGGAAGAGGCATTCCTGAATCTGTCGCATATTCTGCGGCAAGACCTGTTTCCGGGTGACACGCTTTAACAAGATATTTACGGCTTGCTTTTGCAGCTTCCTTCCAGAATTTTTTATCTTCTGTTTCTACGTTTTCTGCAAAAAGTTCATAAAAATGCGGCAGGTGATATGAAGGATCGGTAAACGGACAATTCGGTACAAAACGAATGTGATGATTGTCTTCAAACCACATTTTGTTCTTTGAATGAATGGCAGTATGAAGGATTTCGCGGGCTTCTTTTGTATAATTAAAAATTCCTTCTCCGTTTCCCCAGCGTTTTGCGGCAAAAAATAATGCCATTGCAAAATATTCTTCGCCGTCCGGTGCAGGACCTTCTGCATTTTTTTTACCATCCAGGCTGTTAGACCAGCAGAAATATCCGGCGTTCGGACCTTTGTTCATGTACATATTTGTTCGGGCCCACTTCCAGATTCTGTCAAAAATATCTTTGCGGTTCATCTGAACGGCCATCATCATTCCATAAGACATTCCTTCTGTTCTGGCATCGTCATTTCCTGTATCTTCCATGTAGCCAGTTTCGTTTTTATCTTCAAAATAAAAATGATTTGGATTTTTCTGATCAAAAATTTCATTCCAACAGTTGATTACTTTGTTTTCAATTTCGAATTTTTTATAACCGGTTTCTTCAAATAAATTTAACATTTTTTAAAGATATTACACAAAGTTTTATAAGTCCATAATGGATTTTTCTTAAATAATTCTGTTAAAAATAGATTTCTTGGTTTATAATTATTGTACAGTTGCTTATGATCAATAAAAAAAGTCTCCACACCGTCATTCTAATAATTCTCTGTATTGTAACTAATTATGTCGGCAAAAAAATAGCCATGTATTTTAACCTTCCGCTCTGGCTTGATTCCATCGGAACAATTTTTTCTGCATATTTTCTAGGCCCTGTCTGCGGTGCCATAATTGGTTTTACAAGCAATGCAATTTACGGAATAAATCACAATCAGTTATTCGCTTACTCACTTACCAGCGTTGCAATA
>CAMVBP010000054.1 GCA_947165795.1 uncultured Treponema sp. | reverse complement strand
AGAGATGGAAAAGTTTTTATTGCCAAAAGAGTTATGGTCGGAGATATGGGCGGCCGCTGGGAATTTCCCGGTGGAAAAATTGATGAAGGTGAAGATTTTGTTCAGGCAATAAAACGTGAAATGATGGAAGAGTTTGGAGTACAGGTTGAAGTTGGTGAACATATTACAACCAGTACTTTTATTCATAAAGAAAAAGAATGTTCTCTGGATGTTTTTGCCATAAAGTTTTTAGAAGACGGAATAGCAAAACCTTTTAAGCTTACAGAGCACACAGAATATGCCTGGGAAAATATCGATAAAATTCCTGAATTGAATTTTGTTGATTCAGATCTGGCAGTTTATGAAAAAATTTACAAGTGGTGCAAAAAATGAAAAATAAGTTAAAAATAATTTCAGGAATACTTTTATTAAATATCCTTTTAGCTTTTACAAGCGGATGCGCAAAGAAAGAAATTGAAATGCTTCCGCTGGATAATTCAGAACCTTTATCACTTGCTCCTGATGTTGAGTGGGCAGTGGTAACTTCTCCTTATACAGCATTCAGGGAAGAGCATGACTGGGATGCAAAAGTTTTATCTCACGCAAGAAAAGGTGATATTGTTCAGATAACCGGAAAAACTTCCAACCCGAATAATAATCAGTGGTATAATACAAAGAACGGCTGGCTTCCTAAAAGCAGTATTTCCGTTTATTCAAACAGATTAAAAGCTGAATCAATTTCTAAAAAAATTCTTGAAGGCGAGAATGATTAATATTATTGCAGAGATTGGAACTTCGCATGAAGGTTCTTTTGAAAAAGCCTGTTCTCTTGTAGATGCTGCGGCAGATTCCGGCGCGGATACAATAAAATTCCAGTGGGTTTACGCAGATGAAATTCTTCATCCAAAAACGGGAATCGTTCATCTGCCGACCGGTGATATTCCTCTTTATGAACGTTTCCGCCAGCTTGAATGTCCTGTTTCTTTTTATAAAAAAATCATGGATTACGTTCATTCAAAAAATTGTAAATTCTGCTGTTCGCCGTTCGGGCTTCGCAGCATGAAAGAGCTTCTGGAATTAAATCCTGATTATGTAAAAATTGCTTCGCCGGAATTAAATCATTATAAGATGCTTGAATTTCTTCGCGATTACAGGGCAGAGCAGAAAGCGCGCGGTGAAGTTCCCGTTCCTGTAATTCTTTCGAGCGGCGTTTCAAAATTAAGTGATATAGAAAAAGCAGTTTCTATTTTGGGGCGTGAAGGCGTTTCTCTTTTGCATTGCATTACAAGTTATCCCGCTCCGGAAAATGAATATAACGTAAGATTAATTTCTACGCTTGGTGAAGCTTTTGGAATTCCAACCGGGCTTAGTGATCACAGTCTTGATCCTGTTTTAGTTCCTGTTTTGAGTGTTGCATGCGGTGGAACAATAATTGAAAAACATTTTACGCTGAGTAAAAAAACTTCGGGCCTTGATGATCCTGTTGCACTTGAACCTGAACAGTTTGCGCTTATGGTTCACACAGTTCACCAGACAGAAGCAACTTTCCGTCATTACGGAAAAATTGTCGGAATGGAACGAACTGTTGCACAGCTTTCTGAACAGTTTGGAAAAGAACGTGTTGATGCAGTTCTTGGCGACGGAGTTAAAAAACTAGCGCCTGCCGAAGAAGCAAATTATGGCCGCACAAACAGAAGCCTTCATTTTATGCACGCAATGAAAAAAGGTGAAGTCGTTAAGGAATGTGATATTGGAATTCTTCGTACGGAAAAAATTCTTTCTCCAGGTATTTCACCGGAATTTTTTGATACGCTGATCGGTTCAGTTTTAGCACGTGATGTGGAAGACGGAGCCGGAGTTCAGTTTGAAGATTTTCTTTCTAAATAAAATTTTATCCGAGTAAATCTGCGATTCGCTTCATTGCGCAAAGTGTAAAATCTTTATCTACGCAGTCGAATGTATTTGTAATTGGTGAAAGCATGCTGTTCAAACCGCCAGTTGCAATTACTTTTATGTCTTCAAGACGGCAGCCTGTTTCTTTTACAAGATCTTCTTTCATCTGTTTAACAAGACCTTCAACAAGTCCTTTGTAACCAAGAACAATTCCGCTCTGTACCGAAACTACCGTATTTTTTCCAAGGCTTGTAGGCGGAATATCAAGCGGAATTGCAGGAATCTGTGCAGTGTTGGCAAAAAGTGAATTGAATGCAGTACGAATTCCCGGCGCAATGGCAACGCCTGCTACATTTGCATTTGCGTCTATTGCGGTGAAAGAAAGTGCGGTTCCAAAATCTGTGATAATACATGGACATTTAAAACGGCACCATGCTTCAAGTGCATCGCAGTAAAGATCTGTTCCCATTTCGTGAACTGCAGTTTCCGGAATTTTTATCGGAAGCTTTGAATAAATTTCCGGTCCGATAATAATCGGCTTTTTGCCGGAAAAATGCTGGGAAACAATTACAAACGGTCCGATCAAAGCCGGAACAACTGTACTTAAAACAACAGTTTTAATAGAAGAAAAATCTACTTCGGCATCGCGGAAAAGAGGGCGGAGAAGTGAAAAATATTCATCACCCGTGCGTTTAAGGTCTGTAGAAATTCGCCATGTATAAAGAAGCTTGTCACCTTCAAAAAGTGCTGTTTTAATATTTGTATTTCCAATGTCAAAAATTAATGTCATTTGAAGTTCCCCGCCGGAAAAATCCCGCTGCCTGAATTTCTAATTTTCAGATGATTTCAAAATAAAATCTTCACCTTTGTTCGTGCAGAAATTTTTGTAACCCTTGTTTTCAAGCATTGAAAACATAGGTCCCATTTTTTTTGCCTTGTGAAGAATTGAAACTGAATAATCCTTTCGTAATTCTTCCGCCTTTTTTATAACCTTTGAAAATTCAATTTCATCATCGTATAAAAGTGCGAGCTTGCGTTTTTCATCTGGAACTTCAAAAGATGTATCCAGAAGAATAGAACAGATTCTTTCAAAACCAATTGAAAAACCAACTGCAGGAATATCTTCTCCAATAAATTTTCCAATCAGTTTATCGTAACGTCCGCCGCCGCCAATTGCGCCGCCAAAGTTTGGATTTGTAATTTCAAAAACAACGCCTGTATAATATCCCTGACCGCGAACAAGACTTGGGCAGTATCTTACTTTGTAATCGCCGTTTGAAATTTTCTTTACGGTATTAATTATGTATTTTAAGTCATCACCGATTGATTTGTCGTTGCATTCTTTTACAACGTCATCAACATTAAATTCAGTTCCATCAGATGACATGGTTGTATTAGAGCAGAAATTTACAAGTTTCATTATGGCATTCTGAGGGAACTGCTTTTCTTCTAATTCAGCCTTAATTCCGTCGATTCCAATTTTATCAAGCTTGTCAAAAGTAATACAAACTGAATCAAGTGTATCTGGTGCAAAGCCCATGCTTTCAAGCATGTTTCTTAAAACTCTGCGGTCGTTAATATTGATTATAAAATTATCAAATATGAGCGCTTCGTTTGAGTTCTTATTTTTGATGATGCTTAGAAGTGCTCTTGCAGTAACGTCAATAAGTTCAACTTCTGCATTGCAGGATTTATCGCCGAGAATATCAATGTCGCACTGAACGAATTCGCGGCTGCGGCCTTTTTGAGGACGTTCTGCACGGTAAACGCGGTCTGTCTGAATTACCTTAAAAGGAAACTGAAGTTCATTTCTGTTTGCGGCATAAAAACGTGTGAGTGGAAGAGTGAGGTCATAACGCAAGCCCATATCAGAAAGTGATTTTTCTGTTATATCATTTGATTCAAGTGCTGATGTAAGTTTGTCGCCTCTTTTTAAAACTTTGAAAATTAAATTTAAATTATCGCCGCCGTCAGATTTATCAAGGTTCTCGGCATCTTCAAGCATTGGTGTTGAGATTCTTTCAAAACCGCTTGCCTTATATACTTCAAGAATTTTATTTTGAACATAATCACGTAATCTTTGTTCATCAGGAAGAATATCCTTCATTCCTTTTAATGCATTTGTTTTCATAATTGCCTCGTATGCGGCAATTATAAGGAAAAAAGAAAGAATTTGGAATACTTTATGCTTTATTTTTTAAGCCAGCCTTTTTCGATTGCATTATCAATATTTTTTTCAATCCATTTATAAACTTCGGGCATAAACTCTTTGATGATTGCGGTTCGTTTTTCTACTGATGCACGGTTAGTTCCGCTTTCTATCCACGTGTGTCCGGATGTAAGCGTATTATGTAAAAATGGCTGCAGCCGGTCCATGCATGCAGCATATTTTGCATCATTGGTTTGCATTTCATCAAATTCTTCCCATAATGAACGGATTTCTTTACCCTGTTCAGAAGGGAGCTGTGCAAACAGTTTATCTGCAGCTGCAGCTTCGCGTTCTCCGGCGTAGATTTCGATAAGATCATGAATAACACACATTTTTACGGCACGGCTTATATCTACAGGCTCCGTCGTGTATTCATTAAAAATCAATGCCATAACAGCTATGTGCCAGGAATGTTCTGCATCATTTTCCCGGCGTGAATTATCTATAAGCATTGTGCGCCTGAGTATTGAAGTCATTTTATCTATTTCTGCAGTAAATCGCAGCTGCTGATCTAACCTGACATTTTTGCTTTCTATAAAATCCTGAATCGGCATAATAATAATCCTTGTAATTATTTTCTGAAAATAATTTTAACAAATAATAATTTTTTTTTCAAAAATAAAATACCTGAAAATCAAAATAATAATTCGCGGAAATCAGTTTTGTAAATGATATCGAAAAAAATAACTTCCGGGCGAGAACCGGCTTTTCGTTATTTATGCGTCCTCGCGTTATTTTTTATTTATAAAAGCATAAAACTGATTTCTGCGGTAAATAATTTATAGGGGATGAAAAAAAACTGTATATGATTTATAATGTAAATATGTTCAATTCACTTACCGGAATAATTACTGGAAAATTTCCTAAACAGGTTTTTATAGATACAAATGGCGTTGAATGGGATTTATGCGTTCCTGATTCAAACCTTGATATGCTGCCGCCTGTCGGTAACGAAGCAAAAATTTATACATGGCTTCAGCATACTGATCAGCTTATGGCTTTGTATGGTTTTGCAAGTGCCGATGAGCGTAGTGTTTTTCTTGATTTATTAAAGGTTGATGGCGTTGGCCCGAAAGGTGCCGTAAAAATTATGAGTGCCGTTTCTTCTTCGCGTCTGATGGATGTTCTTGAAAAAGGCGATCTTGAAATGCTGGAAAAAATTCCTGGCGTCGGTAAAAAAACTGCCGGAAAAATGATGCTCACTCTTAAAGGTAAACTCAAACTTCGTGAAGAAGCCGGCGGCGTTATTCGAGTTTCTGCTGCAACTCCTTACACAGATGTTGTTACTTCTCTTGTTGGAATGGGATATGATAAACGGCTTGTTGAACAGAAAGTTGCCCAGCTTGTTGAAGTTCTTACTAACGAACCTGATTTTGCGGGAAAGAGTCAGAAAGAGCGTGAAGATATTTTGTTCCGCCGTGCAATTGTTGAATTGGCTTAAATAGCTTTATACTATACTGAGGATTAAAAGTATGAATGAAAATGAAGATTTTTCTGCTATAGTTCGTGCAGATTTAAAAGATAGATTTGATGAACAGGATAACAAGCTGCGTCCTACAAAGCTTTCGGATTTTCTCGGTCAGGAAAGCGTAAAGAAAAATCTTTCAACTTTTATTGAAGCGGCAAAACTTCGTGAAGAGCCTCTTGATCATCTTTTGTTAATTGGACCTCCGGGACTTGGAAAAACAACTCTTGCTCAAATTACAGCACATGAACTTGGCGTTGATTTTAAAGTGACTTCTGCACCGGCACTTGATAAGCCTAAAGATCTTGCGGGAATTCTTTCTACAATCACTCCGCGAACAGTTTTTTTTATTGATGAAATTCACCGCCTTAAACCTGCCATTGAAGAAATGCTTTACATTGCAATGGAAGATTTTGAACTTGACTGGATTATAGGGCAGGGCGCTGCCGCACGAACCGTTCGAATTCCAATTCCGCCGTTTACACTGGTTGGTGCAACGACAAAGGCAGGCAGTGTAAGTTCACCGCTTCGTTCACGTTTTGGCTTTATTCCCCGTTTTGAATTTTATACTCAAAAAGAACTTTCATCTATTATAAAGCGTTCTGCTGCAATTCTCGAAATTGGAATTGAAGAAGATGCCTCAATGCTTCTTGCACAGTGCTGCCGTGGAACTCCGCGTGTTGCAAACCGTGTTCTCCGCCGCATGCGTGATTTTGCTCAGGTTGCAGGAAGTAATACAATCACAGTTGAAATTGTTGATGACGGATTACGTCGTCTTGAAATTGATGAAATTGGTCTTGAAAAATATGACCGCGAAATTCTCCGTTCAATTATAGAAAACTTTGGCGGCGGTCCTGTTGGCGCAGAAACGCTTGCAATTTCAATTGGAGAAAGCATTGATACTCTTGAAGATTATTACGAGCCTTATTTAATTCAGTGCGGACTTTTGCAAAGAACTCCGCGCGGCCGAATGGTTACCGAAAAAGCATATTCTCATTTGGGATTAACTCACGCCGCAGATTCAAAGGACGGCGGCGTTCAGGGAACTTTGTTTTAGTTTAGCGGGCTTTATTTTATTTTGTTTTAATTCTTACTGTAACAATTTTTCTGTCGCGGACTTCTTCTGCGGTAAAAAGAATTTTGTCTTTTATAAAAATCATTCCGCTTGTCGGCAAAAATCCGAACTGTTCCAAAAGCCAGCCTGCAATTGTAGTCATGTTTTGAGATTCAAGCTTTAAGCCTAAAATTTCATTTACATCTTCAATTTTTAGATTTCCCGGAACAATAAATGAATCTGTAGAAATGAGTTTGATTTTATCTTCAGGTGGACGATCATCGTAAGAGTTTTCATCAGTCATTCTGTTGAAAACAACTTTCATTATATCTTCCATTGTTACAATTCCGGCTGTCTGTCCCATTTCATCAAGAACGACTGCAAATTTGTGTTCGTCGCTTTTAAACTTTTTCAAAAGTTCAAGCACAGAAAAAGTTCCGGGAACAAAAAGAACGTCATTCATCATTCTTCCGGCATAGCCTTCACTGCGGTCAATGTTTGTACTTCCAAAAATGATTTTTTTATAATTCAAAACACCGACAACATTTTCTTTTGAGTTTTTGTAAACTGTAATTGTAGAAAATCCTGAGCGCAAAAATTCCTGAAGCACTGTCTGATAATCAGCCTTTGTACTTATCATACTTACAGAGCTGTGATGCTTCATAATTTCAGAAACAGAAAGGTTGTTGAACTTAATGATTTTATTTAAAAGTTCACTTTCATCTTTTTCAATTGTTCCTTCAGTTTTTCCAACGTCAATCAAAGTTTCAAGTTCTTCGTGAGTTATTCCTGAAGAAGTCGGCTTAAAAATTTTTGTGAACAAAGAAACTGCAAGATTTGAAAGATGAGAAAAAAGCCAGATAATCGGGAAAAATATTTTTTCTAAAATAAAAAGAGGAACAGAAGATGACTGTGTAACTTTTTCGGGATTAAATGCGGCAAAGGTTTTTGGAATAATCTGAGCAAAAGTCGTAATAAAAAATGCAGTGATGAACGGCGCAATTGCAGTTCCTTTTTGTCCGAGAATTCTGAGTGCAAGTGCTGTTGCAATTGAAGCACACAAAGAGTTCAATAAGTTAGTTCCAATTAACACTGTCGTCAAAAGTTTTGACATGTCTTCTTTTAATCTTGCGATAAGCTTTGCGTGTTTTTTGCCTTCTTCAATCATGCTTCGCAATTTTACTTTTGGAAGCGAAAGATATGCAGTTTCGGAAGAAGTAAAAAATCCTACGCATGCTATGAGAATAACTATTACTGCGGAAGAAATTATATTGTTAATCATATTTGAGTTATCCTTAGCATTTCAATTCTGTGTGCCTGTTTTTTTGTTACAGTAAATTTCCAGCCTTCAAATTCAACTGAGTCGCCGGTTTCTGCAATACGGTTTAACTGCTCGGTAAACCAGCCCGCAACAGTTTCGCTGATAGTTGAATTCAAATTTATCTTTAAGATTTTTTTCAAATCCTTAATTAAAACTGAACCGTCAATTTCAAAATCATTTTTATTTTCAACTGCATCAAAATCAAAAACTTTTCCGCGTAATGTATTTTCTCCCGGAAGCGCAAAAATTTCACGCGAAATATCTTTTTCAGTAATCACACCGTCTGTCCCCGAATATTCATCAACGACAATTGCCATTGACTGATGATTTTCAAACAGAAGCTCCTGAACGCTTGTAATCTGCATTGTTCCAAGAACAAAAAGCGGCGGACGCATAACTTTTGTAATTTCAAATTCCGAAGGTCTGTCTTTATAAGCAAGAAGATCCTTTAAATAAATCACTCCGATAATATCGTCAATTGATTTTCTGTAAATCGGGAAGCGTGTAAATCCGAATCGCTCAGAAAGTTCAATTACATCGCGGAAGGTTGCCTTGTCGGTGAGCGAACGGATTTTTGTTCTTGGAACCATAATTTCTTCTGCCTGCAAATCAGAAAATTTAAAAACCTGAGTCATCATTCTGTTTTCGTTTTCCTGAATGACGCCGCTTTCTTCGCTCATATCAAAAAAGGTTTTTATTTCTTCTTCGGTGTAAGAAACTTTTTTATCCTTTGTTCTGATTCCAAAAATAAAAAGAACGCATCTTGCAATAAAAGTTATTACGGCAACAACAGGCGTCATTATTATGTAAATGATTCTGATAAAAGGGGAGAGTGCGTAAGCAATTTTATCTGGACAGATTGTTGAAATTGTTTTAGGAGTAATTTCGCCAAAAATTAAAAGAATGATTGTTGCAATTAAAGTTGCAATTCCCACTCCTTTTTCGCCAAAGGCGTCAAGCGCAATCGCTGCAATTATCGAAGATAATAAAATGTTTACGATGTCGTTTGAAACAAGGAGTGTGTTTATTAAATGTTCCCTGTGATCTAACAGTTTACCTGCAATCAGTGCTTTCCTGTTTTTCTTTTTTCGCAAAAGGCGCAACCTCAGTTTGTTCATTCCTAAAAATGAACTTTCTGAAATTGAAAATAACATCGAAAGCACTACGAGAACAATAAGAAGAATTATCGTCCCTGCGGATATGGAATCCATAATTCTCCTTAATTATTTGAATTTTGTGCAGTCTGTTCCATAGATACCAGCAGACTGTCGCGGATTTCTATTAAACCTTGAGTTGAAGTTCCTTCCGGATTAACTTCAATTGCAGAAGTTAAGAAAGCAATAATTCTGTTAAAGTCCGGATTAGAAGCAAAGGTTAAAACATAAGCCGCATTGTAATAAGCATCCTGTTTTTCTTCCGGAGAAAGCTCTTTATTCTGTGCAAGATTATCAAATATTCCTGCTGCAGTTTCATAATTTCTTGAAGACATTGCATCAGTTGCCTTGATTTTTGCATGCAGAACTAAATATTTAGAAAGAAGACCAGACTCGTTATGAGTATCCATCTGAATTAAAGTTTCTACTTTGTCTGCAAGAAGAGGTAAATGTACAACTTCTGTAATATTTATAATTTCATCTATTGCTTCAATTTTTTCTGAAATAGAACCGTTATCTATTTTATTAAGCTGCTCGTGAAAGAATCCAACCTGATTAGAAGCTGCTGTCAGTGCAGAAACAAAGTCGTTATAATCCGGATTTGCGGCATCAAAATTCACAATAGAAATTACGTATGGATCTTTTGTTACAAGGTAAGCGGCTGGAGTAGATTCAACGTTCAATGAATTCGCAAAAATTGAATTGCGGTAAACTCTTTCTGAAAAAATATTTGCCTGCTGTTTTTCTTTTTCTGAAGCATCTTCTGCTGCTACTGTTTTTTTATAAGTAGAAGAAGAAAAATCAAGATGAGCAACTACAAAATTATTTTTTACGACAGAATTAAAAGATGAATTATTAAGTACCTTAGAAATAAATTCTGAAGAAGTTAAATCATCTCCGTCTGATGTAATGATTACGAGAATATCTTTATTTGAACTTGCAGCCAGTTTTTTTGCATTATCAAAATCGTCTGTAATTATTTTTGATTTTGAACATGCTGTAAACATAGTTGAGATAATCAATAAAGTTGTAAAAAGTTTAATTGCATTTTTTTTCATTTTAGTTTTCCTTATTATTTGAAGTATGCAACTCCGGCTGCGAAGAGATTTTCGCAGGTAGTTTCACTTTCGTTTGTAAGTGGATTTCCACCGACGTTTTTAAAGAGGTCTAAGCTTGCACCGTTGCGGTCGAGTCCTACACTGCGCTCTGAGTGTCCCATCTTTCCAAGAACGTGTCCGTCTGGAGAAGTGATTCCTTCGATTGCGAATGCTGAACCGTTCGGGTTGTCCGGCTCAGAAATTGCTGGCTTACCGAACTCGTCTACATACTGTGTGAATACCTGGCCGTTTTCGAACAGGCGTTTTGCTGTAGCTTCGTCACAAACAAAGCGGCCTTCTCCGTGAGAAATTGCAATGAGGTGATTTCTCTGGTCGATTACGCTTGGATGCATTGCCCAAGGGCTTGTTGCAGAAACGATACGTGTACGAACGATGCGTGAAATGTGACGGTTGATTCTGTTATATGTCAAAGTCGGCATATCAGGAGTCATATC
>CAMVBP010000053.1 GCA_947165795.1 uncultured Treponema sp. | reverse complement strand
TCTGGATAGAGCAACGGACTTCGAATCCGTAGGTAGCACGTTCGAATCGTGTCAGGCGCATATTTTTATATCAGACTGCAGTTTTTGCAGTCTTTTTCTTTTTTAAACCTTTTGAATTTTCAATGCATTTTTTTCTAAACTAAATTTTTCATATACCGATAAACAAGAGAATGACCGTATGGAAATTCAAGGGTTTAATATGAATGCATTGATTTCTGAATATTCTTTATTGTTAAAAAATGAAGACAAAATTCTTGATACTCTTTCTCAGAAGCAGCTGGAATTGCGTACTGTTCTTCAGAATAAAGATTGGAGTTCTCTTACAACTTTAATGGCAGATGTAAATCATTTATCAGATGATTTTCACAGGTTTGATTCACGCCGCGATGAACTTCAAAAGCAGATGACTCCTGCTGATGTTAAGTCCTTTTACGACATTCTTTCGCATTTAAGAAGCAAACTCTTAAAATGCAAACTTGAAAATCAGGTAATAACTAATTATGTTACGGTTACAAAGCAGTTTATTTCAGAAGTGGTAGAAAAGGCATTGCCTCAGACCCGTAACAAAAATTATACAAAAGATGGAACAATTACCCAGCCGCATGCTCAAAGTGTGCTTGTTGATGTTCGCGGTTAAACGCTAAAAAGGAAGGTGTATTATGGGATCAACTTTTTCTGGAATAGAACTTGGTAAAAGAAGCATAATGGCAAATACAGATGCCATTACAACTGCAGGTCATAACATTGCAAATGCAAATACAGAAGGATATTCACGACAGAGAGTAAAAATTAAGGAATTTGATCCTCTTTACAAACCGGATCTTGAACGTCTTGAACGTCCAGGACTTATCGGTCAGGGTGTTGATGTTCAGTCAATTGAACGTATTCGTGATGAACTTCTTGATAAAAGAATTGTTGCTCAGGCAAATCAGGAAAGCTACTGGGCTACACGCTCAAATTATTACACAATGATTGAGCAGATTTATAATGAACCATACGACGTTTCTATCCGTTCAAATATGGATAAATTCTGGGAAAGCTGGCAGGAACTTTCATTCAATCCGGAAAGCAAGGCCAGCCGCCAGGCAGTTGTTACAAGAGGAGAAACTCTTACAGATTCTATTCAGCAGCGTTTTGAATCTTTAAAAGGTGTTGGCGATCTTATAGACGGCGACATTGATGCAACTGTAGAACAGGTAAACTCTTATACAAGACAGATTGCCGCTCTTAATGAAGAAATTGTAAAGAGTCTTGGCTTGGGCGATAACCCGAATGATCTTCTTGACCGCAGGGATTTACTTGTAGATAAACTTTCTGAATTAATAAATATTACGACAGAAAACCGTGACCCAGATGAATTTATGATTCACGTAGACGGAAAGATCCTGGTACAGGGAAGTATTGCCCGCCAGCTTGATATGGAACCACGCTTTGATGGTTCAGGATACAGCAAGCTTGTATGGGCAGATACCCGCGACGATGCATATTTTTCAGGCGGTTCACTTGGTGCTTTGGTAGAACTTAGAGATGTTGATATAAGAAACGAACTTCAGAGTCTTAATACAATGACAATGAACTTCAGCGACCTTGTAAATGACATTCATAGAAATGCAGTAGGTGCAAATAAAGTAACAGGCCTCAACTTTTTTGTTCAGCATCCTTTCGTAGAAAATGTGAATGGAAATTATGACCGCGACGGCGACGGTGCAATGGATTCTTCATACATTTTCAGATTCTCTGGAACAAATGAACTTGATATGCAGCAGCAGGTAGGAATAGAAGGCGTTATGACCTTCAGCGGAACTACAGGTATTGTTCAGGTTCCTTATTTCCATACAGATACAGTAGAAACTGTTATTGCAAGAATTAATGACAGCACAAGCGAAGTAAAAGCTTACCTCGATAAAAATAATCATCTTGTATTAAAGGCAACAACTTCGCAGAGTACTGATAATCCTGATTTTGTAATTCGCCATGTTGAAGATTCCGGATATTTCCTTGCAGGTTATTCTGGAATTTTGAACGGAACAGGACCGGAAAATGCTTATGATTTTGCAAATGTTGATGCAGTAAATTCTCTCGTTGCAGGAAGTCAGTTTGCAGTTGCTCCAGTTATTAATCCTTCGGCTTACATTCAGGTTAATGCTGCAATTAAAAATGATGTTATGAGTGTTGCTGCAGGATATATTGATGCTTCCGGTAATTCACCAACCGGCGACGGTCGTGCTGCAGTAGAAATTGCTGCAATAAGAAATACTGCCGTAATGGTTGGCGGAACAAAAACTTTTGATGATTATTTTGCTGATTCTGTTACAAATGTGGGATTAAAAGGGGAACAGGCTCAGACAAATCTTTTAAGCCAGAATGCCATTATGGATGATCTTCATAATTTAAGGGATTCTATTAGCGGTGTAAATATAGATGAAGAGCTTGCTGAAATTATGAAATTCCAGCATGGATACAATGCTGCAGCTAAGTTTATTACAGTATGGGACAGCCTTATTGATGTTGTAATAAACAGACTTGGAGTATAGGCCTTCTATAAAAATAAGAGGAGAACATTATGCATAGAATTAGCAGTCAGATGAATAATAATAATACTCAGAGCAGCCTTCGCTTACAGGAAAGCCGTTTGAATAAAGCTAATAACCAGATTGGTTCGCAGCAGAAAATTCAGCAGCTTAGGGATGATCCAATTGCTGCCGGTCACTTAGTACGCTATCAGTCATTTTTGAATAGAGTTAATCAGTTTGAAAAGAATTCTCTGCGCCTTACAGATGAATTTGCTTTGCGCGAAGGTTATATGACAGACAGCCTCGACATTATGCAGAGAATCCGCGAACTTGCTGTAACAGGTGCAAACGGAATTTATACGGATGAAGACATGAAGAATATGGCTTCTGAAGTTGATGAACTTTTAAAGGCTCTTATTCAGAATGCAAATGCAGTAAGTGCTGATGGCAATTCAATTTTTGCAGGAACTAATACAAAGGCTACTGCTTTTGATGTTGAAATGGGAAATGTAGAAGGCAGCGGAATTCCTCTTATTCAGAACGTCCGCTACAATGGCAACATTGAAGTAAACAAAATTGAAGTTGATGAACATAAATATATTGATAATGATAATGCAGGTGTAAAAACCTTCTGGGCAGAAAATCAGCAGATTTTTGGTGCAAGAGATGCGTCTGCATGGCAGGCCAGCTCGGACGGAATTATTTCTGTAGATGGTGTAGAAATTAAAATAAATCAGGGTGACAATATTTACGCTCTTGTTGCTAAAATTAATAATAGCGGCGCGGCTGTTAAAGCCAGTGTAGACCCTGTAAGAAACGCATTGAATCTTTCTACAACTGATGCACGCCAGTTATGGTTAAATGATGTAGAAGGAAATGCTTTGAATGAGCTTGGAATTATAAAGGATTCTTCTCAGCGTCCTCCATACAATCTTGGAGACGGAGTTCGTGTAAGCGGCGGAAGCATGTTTGATACAGTAATTGCATTCAGAAATGCACTTTTAAGCGGCGACCATGAAATGATTGGTGGAAGGGTTCTTGGTGCACTTGATAAAGGAATCGACAGTCTTGTTACAAGAATTGCAAAGTCTGGTTCTGAATACGAAAGGGCACAGCTCAACGCAACAAGAAATTCAAAGCTTGCACTTGACGTTACTCAGATGGTAAGCAGAGAAGGGGATCTTGATTTTACAAAAGCTATTACAGATTTGAAAATGCTGGATTATACAAATCAGGCAACTTTAAGTCAGGCTGGAAAAATGTACAGTTCTACCTTGCTTAACTATATGAAATAACAGGCCGTAAAGGCATATTTGATAGTTTATTTGATGGCTTAGGAGTATAGAATGGAAATAGTAACTAAAGCTCATGGTAAAATGGAAATTTCTGAAGATAGAATTATTACAATTCCAGACGGGCTTTTTGGTTTTGAAAAATACACAAAATTTGCACTTGTTGATTCTGATTACGAACCATTTTTATGGCTCCAGAGTACAGAAGATCCTAATCTTGCATTTTTAATTGTTGATCCATTCCTTATCTGTTCATATTACGAAACAGATATAGATGATGATTCTCTGGAAAAAATTGGAGTAACAAAACCGGAAGACATTATAATTATGACAATTGTAACTGTTCCTCATGACGGAAGTGCAATTACTGCAAATTTCCAGGGACCTTTAGTAATCAATAAAGTAAACAGAAAATGTGTTCAGGCAATTTTAAGCGATAACCGCTGGTCTACAAAAGTGAATATCATCGAAGCGCTAAACTCAAAAGGAGATAGCGTATGTTAATTCTTTCAAGAAAAATTGATGAAAAAATTAAAATCGGTGATAACATTACAATTACGCTTATTGATGTTCATGGTGACCAGGTAAAAATTGGTGTAGAAGCTCCAAAAAATGTAAAGGTTTTCCGCCAGGAAGTTTTTGATGCAATTCAGAGCGAGAACAAGGCCGCTGTTGTAGATACTCCGGAATCTGGAAACGAAAAGGCAATTAGTGCTGTAAGTGCATTAAGTAAGCTTCTTAAAAAATAACAGTCAGCTATTGAACAGGCCGCCGTGCTGCTTATCCGTTATTCAGTTTTATTTCTGCTTCACTTGCACGAAGGTAAATCGGACCGTCATAATCTTCCAAAGGCTTTTCGTTATTTTCTATCATTTTTTCTGTAAGCCTTAAAATAGATTCAGAAGTATTGAATGAAAATTCTGGCGCAAAGAATTTATGATTTTTATTCTGCGCACAAAGCAATTCATATAATTTTTTACTGTCCGGACCAAGAATCCAGAATTCTTCGTTATCTGCAAATTTAGAAATTTTTTCAATAATTTTTTCAACCGGATAATCATCATCCTTCATCAGAATATTTGAGCCGTTATAAATTGAACAGTAAAATTTTCCTTTATTTGCATCTATGCAGGAAATAATATTTTTCCCGGTTTGTAAAAATGGCTCGGCATATACTTTAAGGGAAGAAAGCCCGAAGCACGGAATATTGTAAGCAAACGTTAATGCCTTCAATGCTGAAAGTCCAAGTCTTAATCCTGTAAAACTTCCCGGCCCGATAGTTACGGCAGAATAATTTAATTCAGAAACATTTATTCCGGCAAGCGAAAGTGTATTCTGTAATGCAGGAACAATCATTTCTGATTGACGCATTCCTATATCAAAAGTTGAGGATACTTTTCCTTTTTCAGTTTCAACGCCAATAGAAAATTTTGAAACTGCGCAGTCTAATGCAAGTATATTCATCATTTTGTCCTATTTAATTTCGCTGTGATTCCAGTTTTCAATTTCGATTTTGCGGCCGCCGTCTTCCTGTGGAGTGAGCCTGATTATGATTGTAGAAGAAGGCAGCTCATCCATAATTTTTTCGCTCCATTCAATAAGGCTTACACCGTCGCCATAAATCATATCTTCGGTTCCAAGGTTGATAAAATCTTCTGTGCCTTCCAGTCTGTAAACGTCCATGTGGTACAAAGGCATTTTGCCATAGTATTCACTTATAAGGCAGAATGTCGGGCTGGTAATTTCTTCTTCAATTCCAAGTGCAAGAGCAATGCCTTTTGTAATTGTTGTTTTTCCTGCAGCAAGAGTTCCCTGCAGAGCAATTACATCGCCTTTTTGGAGTAATGAACCGATTTTTCTTCCTAATTCAATTGTTTCTTCTGCAGAAGAAGTGTAGAACGTTAACAAGGAAGCCTTCCTTCAAGTTCTTCTGTAAGAATATATTCTATGAGTGCTTTTTTAACAGGAATGAGCGGATAATTAATTGGCTGTAAAAATGAAATTTCTATGATTTTTTTTCCAAACGGGCTGGTTTCAATACTAAAAAAGATTGGTGTATTCTCCTGGCTAGTTGGTAAATCAAGTGTCGCATCGCAAGTATATTTTCGCATGTAAAAAACTTCGCCATGTTCAGGCTTTATGTTTTCTAGTTTTACAACCTTCATATTCTTTCAATTTTACTACAGTAAATCCCTTTTTTCAAGTAATTAAAATTTGTAAAATTTGTTCTAAAATTTGTATATTGCAAGATAAATTTTATTTCTGGTTTTTGTAGAAATTTTCAGAAACTGAATATGCAATGCAAAATTTCCATTCTGAAGTTTTCTTGTCTTTTTTATAATTCCAACAATTTTTTCATCAATCCCGTAATCAGGAACGGTAACACTAATATTCTGACCTTCTTTAATAGGAAGTGTTGTCTGAATACAACAACCGCCGCCAGAAATATTTGTCATTTTTCCAGAGTATTTTTTTTCGGAAAAAATATATTTTTCTTCTTCCTTCTGTGCAGATTTATTTACAGTAAGCGGATAAAAATCGCACTGAACATCTATAAAGTCTCTTTTAAAATGGCGCTGTGCCTGAGAGATTAAATGATCTGTATGAGTCAGGTACATTAAATAATTGTTATCAGGAGTTTCTTCATAACGAACAACTCTGGAAACAAGATTATATGCAAGGCCTTCTTTTGTTTTGTAAGTAAAACGCTGCTTACTTAAAGGTTCTGGTTTTTGCGGGGAATTATAAATGAAAGGCGGAATTGCAACTATAAAAAAGTCCTTTGTAATTTTTTCTATTTTTAAAGGATAAAGTTCACCGTTCATATTTATAAAAGTAATATTCAGGCCAACAGTCATTTGTCTGGTTGAAGAAATTTGCTTTCCCTGAGCAGCAAGTAATTCGAGCTTATATAAAATTACAAAAAAATCATTTATCTGATTTTCATCAAAACTGTTTGTTTCTTTTGCAAGATTAAAAGCCTGTCGGAATAAGTCTGTAATTTCGGCATTAGATTTTATAAGATATCTGATATTATTGCATTCAGTTATCTTGCATATTTCCCAGAGAATTTTTTCATCTTCTTTTGTAAAGTGATTATGTTTACAAAGTTTTTCTACATCATCTCTTTTTGTTTTTCTGTTCTTTTGTTTTTCGATATATTTTTCAGATTTAAAGTATGAACTTATTGCCTTGTATATAAAGAAGGCAACCGAAAGAATTAAAATAAAAATAATAAGCAGCATTATTATGAGGAAAATCGGAGCAGTTTGTCTTGCTTCTAAAGGAGAACCTGAACCACCCTGAAAACTTTTTGCTGCAGCTTTAATTATGTAGCTTTCCATAGGAACCTCCCGTACAATCCGCCAGATAAATCAGATGATTCTTATTCTAAAAATCTTTTAACGCTTTAGAAATTGCTTCAAGACGAGGACAAATTTCGTATTCAGACAGATCGCCTATCATTACAGTGTCGTTGTTTTGAAGAGCGTCTTCAAAATCTTTAAGGATAGGGGAGAAGTCTGCATTAAAGTCTTTAAAAGACATTCCGTTTAAAGTTGTCTGTGTAAAGGTTTCCGGGAATAAACTTGCAAGAGTTGCAATATGGCAGAACTGGTCTATACTGTCTGCAAGCTTTTTAATTGCTTCGCTCACTTCAAGATTTTTATTACTTTGCAAAGCCATAGGTACATTCTGCATCTGCTCTGCAAGACTTTCAAAAAGTTCAGAAAGTTTATTAAATGATTCTTTTACATCATTTTGAGTAACAACAGAAAATTCAAATTTTGTATTTTTTTCAAGCGGCTTTGCAGCTTCTTCATCAAAAGTTTCGGCTGTAATATTTTTCCCGTTAATTATAATTCCAATTACTGCTGCCTGATTTTCTTCGCAGGTTTTCTCAAAGGAATGAAGAACATCACCAATTGTCTGCTCGCCTTCAAGCTGAACATCTACATTCTGCCCGTTTATATAAAACTCTATCATAATTCCCCTCATTAATTATTATTTCTTTGATTTTGTCTTGTAAAATTATTAATTGTAGTCTGCTGACTTTCCAGACTGTTTAAAGAACCTTCCATCTGACTGTATTTTTGTCTAAGCTGAGCTTCTTTTTCATCCATCTGAGATTCAAGTTTTGTAATTCTTGTTTCAGAGCTTTTAATTTTTGAATCTAATGTGGAAGTTTTTAACGAAAGAATTCCACCTGTCTGAGTATAAGCGGAAATCTGCTTATCGAGCTTATAGGCAATTCCTGAATCTACAATTAAATCACCATCGGAATCAAAACCAAAAAGTTGCCTGATATCATCAAGATGATTTTCTATTGCATTGTCGAGTTTCTTTTCGTCAATTTCAAGATAGCCGCGTAATTTACTTTGAGAATAGCCGCCTGAAAATCCCGATGCATTTGTTCCAATTCCAATCTGAGACAACTGATTAATCTGCGCAGTATCAGAGAAATTATAGCCCGAAACAAGAATTGTCTGCATGTTGCTTTTTATGTTTGTCAAAGAAAAATCTGTAGAAAACATTCCAAGCTTTTTATATTCAGCTTCTTTTTCTGAATCAGTAAGATAATCAAGTTCTTCTATAAGTTCATTTTTATTTTGAGAAAGAATATTAATTTCTGCAACTGCCTGATTGTAGTAACCTACAAATTCAATAATTGCATTTTTAGAAGCTTCTTTATCAGGCGCAACAGAAATAGTTGCAGTCTTTTCTGTGCGTTCATGTACATTTAATGTAATTTCCGGAATAACGTCGTCTATCTTATTTGAAGGCCGTGTAATTGTAATTCCTTCATATTTTATAATTGCGTCATCTGCCTGAGAAATAGGGTGGGCCGGTCCATATCCCAAATCTTCACTTGGATTCATTGCAGTAAGATTTGAAATTTCCAGTGAATAACCTGTATTTGTATTTGCAATTGCTATGGCTTTAATTCCGTCATATTCTGCAAGATTAATATCTACATCATGAGTTGTTTTGTCCAGAAGATTTTTTACGGTTATTTCTTTTTCGCTTCCGTCTTCCATAATTGCAAGAATAACAGTTTCTGACTGAATTATTTCCAGCGGCTCTGGTGGTACCGGCGGTAAATCAAGAGTTGTATCTGACTGCGAATTTTCAATTGTAATTCCGGCAAATTCTGCAGTTCCTGAATCCGGCAATTCCGGCTGCAAAAGACTGCGGTTTATTTCTTCCGTAATGTCGGTTTCTTCTGCAGCTTTTATAGTAAAAGTTATGTGAAGATTATTGTTATTTGTAACTTTAGCCGGTATTTCTATCTGATATGCACCTCTAGGCTCAACCTTTACAGTTTCTTCAAGAAATTCTGCATTGGAGAAGGAGAGTGAAGGCATATTTATATTATCTTCTGCTGTGATTTTCTGCACAGTCGTACTTTGCAAAGGTTTTAAATCTGTCTGAGAATTTTGTAATGTTGTAGCATTTGATTTGATTTTTGTAATCATTCCTGAATCAAATGCAAGTGTTTTTGCTGCGTCTTCAAAAATAAGTTTATTTTCTTTTCCTGTAGGAACCGCTTCTATAAGAAGTGCTTTTTTGCCTGCACTGGCTCCGATTACAGAAGATTTTATAACGCCGTTTCCGCGTTTGTTAAGGCTGTTTGCAAAATCTTTTACGCTTCCGCCTTTCCAGTTAAAAGAGACAGTTTTTTCGCCAACTTTAAATACATAATTTCCTGCGGGAATTTTATAGTCAGCATCCAAATCATCAGATAAAAATCTGTCCGAAGCGGCAGCCTGAATTACGTCTACTTTAAATGATTGAATATCTGCACTTCTTGTGGCTTCTGCGGTAATTGAACTTTCCTGGCTTGATGAAGTAATTTTGCTGTTAAATGGATTTTCGTAAGAGTACAAATTTTTAGTTTTGTCTCTAAGAATTGTGAGTTTTGAATTTACATCTCTCCAAGCATCTTTTTCAGCTTTATACGTTTCTAACTGTTTTTGTTCTCTTGTAAGTGGAATTCTTTCCACCTGCATAAGTTTTTCTACAGTATCATTCGTATTATACTGATCTGTAACACCTGGTATATTCAGTCCTGCCATGTCTAAACTACTTCATCAAATATATTGCCGATAGCTTTCCTAAGTCTAAGCTTCAGTTTCTGCATATCTTCAGACGGAATTTGTTTTACAACCTGATTTGTAGAAGAATCTACAATTGAAACAACTACGCTGCCAAGTTCCTTGTTAATGCTGAATTGAAGCTTGTTACCAGCTACCATTTCAGACATTTTCTGAAGCTCCTGAACGCTTGCTTTTGTTTCTGCAAGAACCTGTTCGAGAGTCTGCGCTACCTGAGCTCCTGTGGGCGTAATGGACTGATGTACAACTGCAGTTTGAGCCTGCTGTACATTCGGACTTTTTACACTTACTGAATTATAAAGAGTTTGGCCATCCATTGCCACATGAACCATAGAATTCTGAGTAATAGTATTCATAGTTCTCCTCCTTGATTATGCGCCACGAATGGCGCAATCTTACAATGAAAAAGAAGAAAGGGGGGCGCACCCCTTTCTTTTTTTGCTAAAAACCAAAAAGATGACATCCAGCTATCTCTTTGATTTTTGATTAGAAATTAGGCCTAATTTCTAGTTCTAACGCAAAAGTGCCAATACAGTTTCTGACTGTGAGTTAGCCTGTGCGAGCATTGCAGTACCAGCTTGTGTGAGAATCTGGTTCTTTGTGAATTCAACCATTTCAGAAGCCATATCTGTATCGCGGATGCGGCTTTCTGCTGCCTGGGTGTTTTCAGCTGCAATATTTACACCTTTTGCTGCCATTTCGAAACGGTTCTGGTATGCACCAAGATCCGCTCTCTGTTTTGATACATTAGTCAATGCTGCATCAACTGCTGCAAGAGTCATATTAGCTTCATCTGGAGAAGAAATAGAAACCTGTTCTTCACCGCCCTGAATTCCTTTAAGACCCAATGCCTGAGCTGTCATTGTTCCAATGTATACACGTGCGTTCTGATCAACGTTTGCACCAACCTGGAACTGCATAATGCGATCTGAACCTTCACTGAAGCGTCCAGTAAGCATATTCATGCCGTTGAA
>CAMVBP010000052.1 GCA_947165795.1 uncultured Treponema sp. | reverse complement strand
AGTCCGTCTATTCCCTTATCAAGATTTACAAAAAGGCCAAAGTCCATAATCTTGCTGATTTTTCCATCAACCTTTGTACCTGCCGGGAACTTAGCTGCGGCTTCTTCCCATGGGTCTTTAAGAAGAGCTTTAAGGCTTACACTAACGCGTTCATTTTTCCAGTCTGTGTGAATAACCTTAACATTCAGTTCCTGACCAACTTCTACAACTTCTCCTGCATCTGCTACGCGGTCAAAAGAAAGCTCGCTGATTGGAAGCAAAGCTCTAAAGCCCTGAATACTTACAAAAGCGCCAAACTTTTCGATGCTTTCTACTGTAGCTGTTACAACAGCTCCTTCTGTAATCTGAGTTGCAAGCTTACCAAGCGCATTTGCATACTCCGATTCGCCTATTTTGCGGTTACTTACGAGAATGTCGCGGCCGTCGTTTTTATATTCAGTAATAATAAAGCTCAGAGTTTTTCCAACATAGAAGGCAGGTTCTTTTTTGTCTTTAAAGCCCATCTGTGAATAAGGGCAGAATGCGCGTTTTCCGCCAAGCTTTACTTCAAAACCGCCTTTAATTTCTGCTTCTACATGGCCTTCTACTGGAATTCCACCCTTGTAAGCATTTTCAATCATTGTATCATCTGCAGAAGAACCGCCGATTTTTGTAGTAAATCGCATTTCGCCGCGAACTTCGCCGGTAAAGAAAACCTTAAGCTTGTCGCCTTCTTTTACATTTACATTGCCTTCTGCATCTTTAAATTCTGCAACGTCAATTACACCTTCTGACTTAGCACTTAAATCAACAAAAACCGTAGAATCTGTAACAGCAACTACAGTTGTTTCATAACTATCACCAATATTAAATCTAAACAAAATATTTTCCTCCAAAATGTCAACGTTGGCTGAACAGCCGGAACCATGCAGGCCATTTCAAAAGTCTTAATGACCATTACATTATTTGATTATTGCCTGCAATAATATTATATATAGAAGAAAATTAAAATAGGATTTTAAATAAAAAAAGAGAGATTTATGCAAAATGCATTTAGTTTTTTAAAACTAATTATCCTTCAGCTCAATATCAAGATTCAGTACATTCATTTCATTTGCCAATTCCTGCTTAAGTCTTCCCAAGCCTCGTGGAATTGTTTCGCGTTCTATTGCAAGAATCATCAGCTGGTTTATACTGTACCACGAGAAAATTCCCGGAAGCTGAGATTCCTTAATAAATGTAGAAATCTTTTCGTGCAGTGAATTTATTTTCTTTGGATCAGGATTTTCCGGATTGGTTTTGTCTATAATATTCAACTGACACTTTCTTGCATCAACCTTGTCTTTTGAATATTTCTGATAGACTATGTAAACAATTCTGAATTCACCGAATTTGAGCCAGGTTTGAATTTCTTCCCCTTCCCTTTCCTTAAGCATTAAACTCATAGAAACTTTTGTACATTCCTGGCGTCCCTTTAATAATTCTTCCCTGTCATCTCGAGGTGCATGAAATTTATATGCATTTTTTCCATGGTTCTTAACATAAAGCATCGCATGATCGGCTTTTGTATGAAGATTTTCATAAGTAGAAGCAACCGTTGGAAAAACTGCAATTCCAAGAGAAGCCGTTACCGGGCGTGAAACATCGGGAAGCAGAACAGAACTTAATAAAGTTTTCTGGAAATTTTCGCAGTAAGAAGCAATAACTTTTTCATCTTTTTCGTTATTTATATAAACACAGAATTCATCACCGGAAACATGAGCAATCAGGGAATCTTTAGGCATGGTTTTTGTAAGAGTTCTTCCAACTCCCTGAATAATATTATCTCCAACCTGATGAGTATAATTATCATTAATAAATTTAAGCCCATCAAGATCGCACATAATAAATGCGCCCGGCTCTTTTGTCTTTATAACCTTTCTTACGTTTGATTCAAAGCCGTCGCGGTTTAATAAGCCTGTAAGCGGATCAGTAACAAGTTTCTGCTCATAATCAGAAACATTTTTCTTTAAAGTAAAAATTGTAATTACATTTTGAATTCTTTTTCTTGTTATAATTGAATCAAAAGGCTTATGAAAAAGCTCCGCACAACCCATATTAAATAAATCGAGTTCCTGCTGAAGATTTGTTGTATCAAGAATAATAGAAACCGGCTGATTGGAAATCTGATTCGATTTCTGCATATAATCCAGAACAGACTGCCCGTTAAAACTTAAAGGAGTAAAATCTATTAAAATTAGTGAATACTGATTTTCCTGTAAGCAGTTAATTGAATCTACTTCATTCGAAGCGACATCTACATCATAATCATCAGATAAAAAAGAGGAAAAGGCTCTGATTGTTTGATAATCTTTTATACATAAAAGGACTTTTTCCATATTAACGATTATACATCACAAAAAACAGGTTGTACATCAGAAAATACTATTATGATTTTTTCTTATTAACTGACATTCATATTTTTTTCTGATAATATAAACATATGACTGATATAAATAAATTTTTAACTGATGTTCAAAAAACCTTAAAATTTGACCGTCATAATAATGGCGGAAAATCTGATTATAACCGTGTAAAAAATGATATTCAGAAGCTTTTTGAACGCACAACAAGCTGCCCGGGCTCTCTTCCTCACTCAATTTTTGATTACTGGGAAAATGAATATATCTGGAAGTCTCAGAACATTACGGAAGAGCCTTCAGAAAACAATCAGAATTTACTGGCTGCATTCCTTGCCTTTTTAGATAACAGCGATGAATTTCAGGATTTAATAAGCAATAAAGACTGGGAAGAACTTGGCCGCCTTGTAAATTTTGAAGCCGAAGAACTGCCTGTAGAAGTTTTACAGGATTTAATGAAGATTCTTGTAAGCAAAGGTGTTTACTGATAAATGAATAATTTTCCGGATATTCAACAATATTATAAAAGCTGTACTCAGTGTCCCAAAAAATGCGGAACCGACAGAACTCAAAAATCCGTAAAAAATTTTTGCAGGGAAAATTCAGATTTACGGATTGCCTTTGCAGGACTTCATTTTGGAGAAGAACCTCTTGTTACGGTAAAAGGCGGAAGCGGAACTATTTTTTTTACAGGCTGTACGCTGCGCTGCAAATTCTGCCAGAATTATCAGATTTCGCAGGACGGTCTTGGCCGGAATGTTGATTCACAGGAATTTACAAAAATTTGTCTTGAACTTCAGAACGCCGGTGCAGAAAATATTAACCTTGTTACAGGAAGTCACCACATTCCAAAAATTGCAGAATTCCTTAAAGCGGCAAAAAATGCCGGAGTAACAATTCCCTTCTGCTGGAATTCTTCTGCCTACGAAAATGTAGAAATGCTGGAGCTTTTGCGCGGCCTTGTTACAATCTGGCTTCCGGATTTAAAAACTCTGGATAAAGAACTTTCTAAATCTCTTTTTGCCGCGCCCGATTATCCGGAGGTTGCCGCTAAGGCAATTAAATGGATGATAGAAAATAATCCGCTTGAAATTAAAACTGAAAAATCCGCTGACGGTTCAGAAGCAGATAAAATATACAGCGGCGTAATTATAAGACATCTTTTTCTTCCGGGAAAATTCGAACAGACTGCAGCTGTTTTAGAATGGCTGAAAAATAATGCAGATGAAAAAGCCATTGTTTCGTTAATGAATCAGTACACGCCGATTCCTGCAAAAAAAGGAATTGTAAAAGAAATTGAAGACCGGCTTGTTACAAAAGAAGAAGATGCAGACATTCAGGATTTAATAGAAGCCTATGATTTTGAATATCTGTTCTATCAGGAATTAAGCGACGATACAAGCTGGCTCCCTGATTTTACAAGGCCACAGCCTTTTTCAAATAAGCTCGCAAAGCCTTTATGGCACTGCTTAAATTAGTCTTCGGTATTTTTTGTTTCTGCAGTTTCTTTCTTAGCGTTAGATTTTTCTATGTTCACAAAAACTTTTTTAAGAACATAGCTTACTGTAAAAATAATAAGCTCCGGCCCGATTACAATTGCACTGAACATTGTGTATTTATTCCAGAAGAAAAAAGCGGTTTCCAATGCAACAATAATAAAAATCAAAACTGTGCTTTTTAAATATAATAAAGCTGTTCCAAAAGAATTTTTTACTGCAGTTTTTAACTTAATGTAATAGCGGGCAATAATCGGATAAGAAAACACAATAAATACAGCTTCTATAAGAGTATAAACTGCCGCACCGATTATAAAAAATATATTCAAATCGTCTGCGGTAATTACAAGCTTCCATAATAAATAAGAAGCGTAAATACAGGGAGCGGTAAAAGCCCACAATATTGTTCCCTGTTTAAAATTCTGTTTAAAGCCTTTTAAAAATAATTTTATGACATCAACTAATGCAAAGCCTTCTGGATTTTCTTTACCGTCTACTAATTTTAAAGTTACATAATATGCCGCACAAGTTGAAGCTCCTATAGTAATTACCGGAATACTAAAAATAATCCATAAAAAATTTAAGAGTATTAAATCTATTACACGTCTCATTATCTTTCCTCCAGGATTTCTGCATCAGCAACTGAGTAGAAAAAATTATTCCCAATATTTTTTTATATTTCCTGCAACAATCGTTGCATTTGTTTTACTCACAGGTTCATTTATCAAAACGATTATAGAAAGCTTCTGTTTAAAATCATAAGAATTATATGAATTAAAAACATTTGTTGCACCCGAATGAAAAATTACATTATCCCTGCAATAAACTCCATAACCGTACGAATCAAAGTCAGTCATTTTTTTAACGGTCTTCTTTTTTACAATTTTTCCGTCGGCAAAAGCTGTATTAAATTTAAATAAATCCAGCACTGTTGAATTTACACTTCCGCAGCCAAAAGCAAGTTCAGAAGGAATGCTGTAATATCTGCCGGCGTAATCATAGCCTCTTGAATCTGTACGCTGAAAATCTGTGTTCGTATTTCTCATTCCTGCAACATCAAAAACATTTCGTTTTAAATAATAATTAAACGGCTCGCCGGAAACATCTTCAACAATTTTTGCAAGCAGATAATAATTTGTGTTGCAGTAAAAATATGTACTGTCCGGAGTTGTAAGCATCGGTGCATCATAAAAGCATTCCAAAACAAGATTTTCTTTTACCGGCTGATTAGCATACTGTTTTTTTAAAACGTCCTTGTAGACAGCAGGAGAAAAATAATCGTCGGGTGTATTAATGCAGTCTGTTAAACCCGAACGCATTCGTAAAAGTAAATCAACTGTTATGTCCGAAGATTTTTTATAATCTGGAAAATATTCCAGCAGATTATCTTTTACAGAAATTTTTCGTTTTTGGGCAAGCTGCATTACACAGCATGCAGTCGCCAGTTTTGTCAGGCTGCCTGTTTCAAATACAGTATGAATTGTAATTTTCTGAGAAGCCTTATCATTTACATCGCAAAGTCCATAGCCTTTTGCAAAAATAATTTTTTTATTCTGTCCTACAAGAACACAGCCGTTGAAATTTAATTCCGTTAAATATTCATCAACCTTATTCGAAAACTCTTTGGAATCTTCATTAATAATAAAATCATCTTCCCAGGTTTTGTCTTTAAATGATGAACATGAGAACAATAAAAAAACGGAGGCAAGCAAAAAAAGTTTACAGCATAGAGCAAGCTTTTTCATTGTCTTTCCTCCGTTCGAAAATAATCAGATTTTCTGATTTTACATATTCTTATTAAAAATCTTCTGCTCGTATTTTCCGGTAGAAATTTCTATGAAACGAACAAGAAGAGAAACCTTATTATCAGAATTCAATGAATTCCAGATTTCATCTGCAATTTCATTAAGTCCGCCTTTAAGTTCAACTTTTACAGGTTCACCTTCAAAGCTAGGAAGTGGATTTCCGTCTTCCATGTAAGTATGAATGTAATGACCTTCTCCATTCTGAGGATTGTCGTAAGTGTATGTAAAACGCAAAGTATTGTCGCCGTTTCCATTATCACTTTTCAAAATAGAAAGAGCATATTCATAAGTTGCTTTGTCGCCTGAACCGTTAAGAGTGAGCAATGAAGAAATACGTGGAGTAAAGTTTGGAGCGTCGTGTTCATATTTTCTGCTTCTTAATGACTGTTCAAAAGTAAGACCGTTTTTAAGACCTTCGTAAATTGTGTCAGTCTGGTCGCCGTTTGTAACGATTGTTGAATTTTCAAACTGGCGTACTGCTGCATAAATAATAAGGCTTGGATCACCTGCAATCAGAGTTTCATCAAAAGCTTTAGTTCTGATTACTTCTGTGCCATTTTCATTTTCTGAAACAAAAATTCTGTTTCGGCTTCCGGCACTTCTTCCCATTGTCCAGTAAGCGCTTACTGCATATTTTCCGTCAGCAGATTTTCCGGCAATAATTCCGCGTCCAGGATAACTGGTGCGTGAAAGTTCTTCTTTTAAATTCAAAATTTTCATGTTAGCTCCTACGAACTTTTTACTAACGTTCGTTAGTAAACGCTCAAAATCTTTTCAAGTTTTTCTTTACCGATAATTCGGAAGAAACTTCCAAGACGTGGTCCCTGTTCTTTTCCAACAAGTGCCTGATAAAGTGCTGTGAACAAGGCTTTAGATTCAAGTCCCATTTCTGTAGCAATATCGTACATTGCCTGCTGACATTCCTTATCAATCTGGAATGTATCGAGCTTTGGAACAACTTCGTCGCGAACACGTTTAACTGCAGTCAAAATGTCACCACTCAAATCTGCCTTGCTTCCATCGTTGCGGAGTTCAAAGCAGAAATCTGGAGCGCAGTCTGGAGCTGAATGCTTTACCCAGAACCATGCACATTCAATACGGCGGCGGAGTCTTTCTTCCTGCTCAGGTTTTACATCACCAAGAGCCTTAATTACAGCATCAATATCACCAGAGTAAATCTGAAGCAATGTTGTAAGCTGGCGGATTGTAATCTGATATGGCATAACTTCAGGAATCTTTCCATCAATCTGGCTCAGCATGTAGATTCTCTTTTCCTTGTTGAAATGATCATCAGACTTAGCCTTGTCGATTCCGTAAACTACACGTTCTGTCTTATCGTAGTCTTCATAAACTTTAAGAACGTCCATATCAAAGCTGATAGCAAATTCTGTGTTAGGACGAGTTCCCGCAAAGAGGTAGCGAAGAACTTCTGCCTGGTAAACATCCAAAGCATCAGGAAGAGCAATTACCTTACCCTTTGATGAAGACATCTTTCCAGGAACACCTTTAAGGTTTACGAAGTCGTAACGCATTGTAACTGGAGCATCCCAGTTATAGATTCTCTTTGAAACAAGCTTTGCTGTATCGTAGCTTCCACCTGGAGAAATATGATCTTTTCCACCCGGTTCAAATACAACTTTTTCTTCGTTCCAGCGCATTGGCCAGTCTACACGCCAGCCGAGTTTTGCGCCTTTGAAGGTACGGATATCTGCAGTTTCTGTATGACCGCATTCGCACTTGTAAGTGATTCCGTATTCGCCATCGTAATCAATAATTTCAGTTGTATCTTTCTGGCACTTTCCACAGAAAATTGCTACTGGCCAGTATACGTCTTCCGGCTTCATTTTGTGAGCGTCATCGCGGTATTCGTTCAAACATTCCTTGATAACGTCGCGATTCTGCATAGCCTTTTTCATACCTTCTGCATAGCGGTTTGCGCGATAGCGGCTTGCCTGATAAAGGAATTCCGGCTGAATACCAACACGAGGGAGCTGAGTTTCAATATCAACTTCGTGGTGGCGTGCATAATTTTCGTTGCGGCCGGTAGTATCAGGCACTTCGGTAATAGGATAGCGAAGATATTTTTCAAGGATTTCAGGATCAGGCATGTTAGCAGGAACCTTGCGGAATACATCGTAATCATCCCATGAATAAATAAAGCGTACATTCTTTCCGCGGTCGCGAAGTGCACGTACAACTAAGTCTACAGTAATAATTTCGCGGAAGTTTCCAAGATGAACTGTTCCCGAAGGTGTAATTCCTGACGCACAGGTATAAGAATCAAGATCACCCTTTTCACGGATAATCTGACTAGCCATCTGATCTGCCCAATGGCAGAGCAATGGATCTCTCTTTTCGTTATTATTCTGATTTTCGTTACTCATAGCGCATATTATAGTAAAAAATATCATTATTAGGAAGTAGTTTCATGAATTTGCAAATGTCATATGAATAATTCTTTTAAATTTGACAAATGAATTATGAGAGGAAATAATAAAAAGACCAGTATTTATAAAAGGAGTTTTTATAATGAAAAAAGTTATTATATTTTTTTTATCTGGATTTTTACTGTTTTCAAGCTGTAAAACCTTAGATAATACTAATTCAAGCAGTTCGAACACCACATATGAAACACTCGATGTAGCAATATCGCTACCTTATTCTATGCGAGCTCTTGAAGATGGAGATTACTTTAAAGAACAACTCGAAAAAGCAGGCTATACTTATTCAATAGAATATGCAAAAGGAAAATTATATTCAGACGAGCAGATAAATAATCAAATTGCTCAAATCGAAGAACTAATTTCACAAAGACCAAAAATTTTAATAATTTTACCTTCTAATGGATATGAAATAGCAGATAGCATTAAAACTGCAAAAGAAAATAACATTCTGGTTATTTCTTACGATAGACTTGTCTTAAATTTTAGTGATGTTTCTTTTTATATAACGTGGAATAATGAACAGATTGGTAAACTTCAGGCTCAATATCTTTTAGAAAAGCTTTCCATTTCATCACACTCACCTTCGAACCCAATTTACATGGAATTTTTTACAGGCGATATAGAAGATTGGAATGTTCCTTCATATTTTTACGGTGCAATGAAGGTCCTTGAACCATACATCAACTCAGGAACTATTGTCTGCCCATCTGGACAAACATCCATATATGAATGTACAACCGCAGAATGGAAAACTGAAAATGCAAGAAAAAGAATGGCACAACTGATTTCAAATAATTCTTATAGTCCAAAAGGAAAAAAACTCGACGCAGTATTATGTTCAAACGATTCTACTGCAGCTGGCGTAACAGAGGCACTTAAAGAAGCAGGTTATACGGCCGTAAACTTTCCGTTAATTACCGGCCAGGACTGTGACATTTCTTCTATAAAAAACATTCGTGAAGGAACACAATCTATGTCTGTATTCTGCGAAGTCAAAACTATGTCGTCAAAAACAATGGAAATTATTAATACATATCTTTTATTTGGAAAGCTTCCGTATAATGCTGTAACAAGAAATGGTGAAAATTCTATACCAACATATCTTTGTGATTCTATATATGTAGATAAAAATAACTGGAAAGAAAAACTTGTTGATACAGGCTATTACTCAATTGATGTTCTTCAATGATGGAAAATCATTAGATTCTTCGAATACGTCATTTCATGACGTTTGCTAACAGGAATAATTTCAATTTTCATCAACACCCACTGCTACGGAGACCATTTTTCAATACTTTAAAAATTTCTAAAAACACTGTATAATTTTTTAATATGGAAGTTTTTCTTGGTATACCTGCGGCAGACGGAATTGGTATAGGAACTGCTTTTGTTATTCCAGATCCGGTAAAACGAGCAATTCCTCAACATCGCATTAAAATTGATGAAATTAATAAAGGTTGGAATCGTTTTCAGGCAGCTGTTCAGACTGTAACTCTTGAATTAACAGAGCACCTGGAAGGACTTTCAAAAACAAGCGAAAGAGATAAAGCACAAAGAGAAGTTTTTGAAACTTACATTCTTATGCTTGGAGATCCTGTTTTTTCCAAGGAACTCCGTGATTTTTACGAAGCCGAACTTTTTAATATTGAATATACTGTTGAGCAAAAGGCCGAAGAATATGCTTCGCGTTTAAGGCAGGCAGGAAACTACTATCTTTCAGAACGAGCTCAGGATATTACAGATATTTTTGGACGAGTACTTGATGAAATGCTCGACATCCATCCATTTGATATAAACCGCGTTCCAGACGGCTCTGTAATTATTGCAAATTCTTTAAGCTCTGCAGATACTATTGTTCTTTCTAAAAGAAAAATTGCCGGACTTGCACTTTCGGAAGGAGGTATTTCTTCTCACGTTGTAATTCTTGCAAGAAACTATGGTATTCCTACTGTTGTTGGTCTGGAAAATATAAGCAAAAAAGTCCGCAATGGTGAAACTGTTATTGTTGACGGTAAAGAAGCAGAAATTTTAGTTAACCCGGACCGTAACACAATAGGCGAATATAAAAATAAAATTCTCGAAGAACAGCAGCACAAAATTAAACTCCGCGCATTTTTGAATAAGCCAGCAGTTACAAAAGACGGAACTGAATTTAAACTGTATGCAAATATTGGTACTCCGGAAGAAGCCGAAATTGCACTTGCAGAAGGCGCAGATGGAATCGGCCTTTTTAGAACAGAATTTTTCTATATGGCGCAAAGCGGAGTTTCTTTAAATGCAGCCGCCCGTTCATTCAACGAACAGACTCAGTTTGAAGCCTATAAGCAGGTGCTCCAGATTATGGGTGATAAACCTGTAACAATTCGAACTCTGGATGCCGGTGGAGATAAACTGATTACTTCGGTAGATTTGCCGGTATTTGAAGAAAAAAATCCGTTGATGGGTTTACGGGCAGTTCGCCTTAGTTTAACTTATCCGAATGTTTTAAAAACTCAGCTTAGAGCACTTTACCGTGCCAGCGTTTATGGAAACCTTAGAATTATGTTTCCTTTGATTTCTACAGTTGAACAGGTAACAGGCTGTAAAAAACTTCTTAAAGAAGTAAGAGACGAACTGGCTGGCGAAAATATTCCTTTTAAATCTGATGTTCCAGTTGGAATTATGATAGAAACTGCGGCAGCTGCAGTTACTTCTGATACACTTACTCGGGTAAGCGACTTCTTTAGTCTTGGAACAAATGACCTTACACAATATACACTTGCAGTAGACAGAGAAAATCAGCATGTTTCTCCACTTTACGATGAATTCAGTCTTGCTGTTTTAAGAATGATTCAA
>CAMVBP010000051.1 GCA_947165795.1 uncultured Treponema sp. | reverse complement strand
TGCCGGAAGGTTATGATACAAAGCTCACGGCCCGCGGTGGAGAACTCAGTAACGGCCAGAGACAACTTGTTGCCTTTGCGCGTACCATGCTGAGTAATCCGCGCATTCTAATTCTGGACGAAGCAACCTCTAGTATTGATACTAAGACAGAGCTTCTTGTTCAGAAAGGAATTGCGAGTATGCTTAAGGGACGCACAAGCTTTGTAATCGCTCACCGCCTTTCTACAATTCAGAATGCAGACCGCATTTTTGTAATTGATAAGGGAGGCATCGTAGAGAGTGGTTCGCCAAGCGAGTTGATGGCAAAACGCGGTGCTTACTATGCACTCCGCCAGGCACAGTTTGCGTAATTATTAAAGAAACAGAAATAACAGCCTGCAAAATCGAGAACTTTCGTTTTGCAGGCTGCATTTTTATTTCAGGCTAATCTTAAAAATATTGACAGTTTCGTACAGTATATTACAATAAAAAAAGGAATTAAAAAAATGACCAACATAATTATTAGCGACGACAAATCAAAATTTCCGGTTGAGCAGGCTATTGAACTTTTACATACTTCATATTGGGCAGAAAACAGAGATCCCGAGGTTATTAAAAAATCAATTGAAAATTCTATTGTTTTTGGCGTTTATACTGAAGACACAAAATCTTTAATTGGAATGGCTCGTATTGTCACCGATTTTGCAACAACATTTTATTTGGCTGATGTTATCATCGATGAAAAATATCGCGGCAACGGGATTGGTAAAAAACTTATTTCTGCTATTGTTTCTGATAAACGCTTTTCATCTTTATTAGGAATTCTTGTTACAAAAGATGCGCACGGTTTATACGAACATTTTGGTTTTGTAAAAGATTGTGAACGCGCAATGACAAGAAGAGTATAGAAATAAAAAAAATTACCGGGTTAGGGATTGGAGCACCGCCGCAGGCGTTCGAAAGCAACCTTTAGGTTGCGTCGAATGGAGCGACAGCGGAAGTGCGGAAAGCCCGACCCAAAACAGATGCCAACGGCAGCTGTTTTGGGGAACCTCCATACAATACCCAAAAAGGAAATTATTATGGAAGAGCAAAAAAATGACATTATAATTGAACGCGCGAAGGCTTCGGATACGAAAGAGATTCTGGAGTTCTGGAAAATTGTTGGCGGCGAAACTGATAATTTGAGTTTTGGAAGCGAAGGAAAACCTACGACGGAAGATGCAGAATTTGAAAAAATTAAGAATATAGAAAACTCAAATGTTGAAGCATATTTTGTTGCGCGCAAAGGTGCGAAAATTATTGGAACTGCGCACTACACTGCAAACACACGCAGTCGAATGAATCACCGCGGAACAATCGGGTTGTGTATTCTTCAGGCGGAAAGCGGCAAAGGTTTGGGCACTCGTTTTATGCAGACGCTGCTGGACTTTGCAAAAAATGTGGCAAAATCGGAAATTGTTTCGCTGGAAGTTCGAAGCGACAATATTGGTGCGATTAAGCTTTATGAAAAATTTGGTTTTGAAAAAATCGGTGTGTTCAGGGGATTTTTCAAAATTGACGGCAAGCTGATTGATTTTGATTTGATGGAAAAATTTTTGTAGCTTTTTTACTTTATAAAATAATAGAAGAAACTGTTATTTTGCGAAGTTGGTGAGGTAAAAATGAAAAAGAGAATTTTAAAAAATGTTTGTTTAATCGCGTTTACAATTCTTGCCTTTTCGTGCAAAGAAAAAGATCCTGCAAAAAATAACGCGGCACAAAATGAAGAAAAAATTGAAAGTGCTGAAATTTCTGAAAATGTAATTGCGGAAGAAAAATTTGAGCCTGAAGAAATTTTTGTGACAAATGAATCGCTGGAAAATAATTATTTACTCATTGGTGAAAACAAAGTTTCTGTTGAAGCGGTTTTTACAACTCAAAATGGCGATAAGATTTTTTCTCTTTATAAATCAACAGTGCCTGAAAGCGGAGTTCAGAATCCGGAATTTTATTACGGAACTTATCTTTATTCACCAGCACGCAATGAATTACAACTTCTTTCAAACTCCACAGATTTTCTTGCAACAGAGTTTGACGAAGAAATGGAAATTGACGGCGACTATTTAATCAGATTTTATTATGCACATCCCGACTATTGTGTAGATTTGTTCAATTACAAAAATAATGAATATGTTTTTTACGGTTACGACGGAAATTTAAATTTAGAGAATCATACAATTCAAATTTCTTTAACTAGTGCTTTGAATTCTGAAGACGAAGAAATTGTAAAAACTGATTTTGAAAATTATGGTGAAGCGCCAGAAGGATATCAATTTATAAAATTGTATCGCTATGAAATAAATTATTTTACGGGCGAAAATAAAATTATTAAAGGCCAGGTAAAAATCGATTATTAAAAAAAATGAGGTGGTTTGAAAACTAAACCACCTCATTTTTTTTATGCCCAGATTGCCCACAAAAGCCCGGGAAAGTAATCGGGTGACCTTGCTTTATCAGAGTTGTTTGTACAGCTTACTGTAAATTTCTGATTATATTATCAACTGCGGCAAATCGCTTTGTAAGCCAGTCTTTAAAATATTCAGCAGAAGCTGCCTGTCCTTTTACGGCAGCTGTTTTACTTGCAGCACAAAGTTCATTGCTTATACCCTGATTTGAACTTGGATTTCCCCAAACCTTTCGAGTAGCATCATACACTGCCTGATATTTTTTTGAAGAATATTCATCAATATATTTCTGCAGCTCAGTTAGAATTTTCTGTGAAGGAATTTTAGCCCATTCTTCTTTCACAATTTTCTGGAACCATGGTTCTCTAATAAAAATAACCATCCATGGATTAGCGTTATCTTTTCCCCATCCATTTACATCAGGCTGGCAAACACCTGCAAACATTGCATTAATTCCTTCATTAACGCAATCACTGCCAGCTATAGAAAAACGTTTATTTCCCATAGTTGAGTCAAAATCCCAGGGAGCGCTAAAACTAAGTCTATGATCTTTACCTTCAGCAAAATCAACACTCATAAAGAAGCTTGAATAATACAAATCCGGGTCACAGATAATTTCATTGAAAATATAATATTCAGCAAGAGATTCAATATTAATAATCTGAGAAATGCATTCACGGCACTTTGCATTGTTATCAGAACCGTTTGGAGTATATTCCTGCAGATTGTAATTTGAATCGAACTTATAATATTTTTTGTTATAAACAGCTTCGTAACAGATTTTCCAAACTTTATTCATATAATCTGCAATAAAATCATGCTGAACCTTATCGTTAATGTCGCTCTTTATTGTGTATCCGCTCTGAAGATTATTTACAATTCTGCCAGTGTAATCTTTTACAGTTCCAAGATAATTAATATTAAACTGTTCATTTTCTGCCTCAGTATATGAATAACCGTCTAATTCAAGCAAATAACCTATATCTGTATTTTTAGCATTTTTTTCCGGTTCAGTCAGACCAAGTCTTTTTGCTTCCTGCTGTTCGGCAAGGAGATATACGCCAAAATATTCACCGTTTACTTCAAGTTCAACAAGCTGGCATTCACTTGCATAGTTGTCAAACATTTTTGAATATAATTCTAAAGCAACTGCATCGCGCAGGAAAGAAGGGTCTTTATATACAGCAAGTAAAACCCAGTTTTTGAATTTTTCGCTGGAATGCAAATCTGCAATATTCTGCTTTTTATCAAACTTAATTCTAAGAGATTTTTTTGGATAATCAGTAGTCCAGTTTCCTCTTACCTTTACCTGAGCTTCACCAATTTCTCTATCTCCATAAGAAATAATACATTTTTCGTAATAAGGCTCAGGAGCATTTATATTGCTTTTATCTCCCCAGCTCAACTGCGATTCTCTTACATGCTTAGCAACCGGTTTTGTAACGAAATCATTGCTACCATTATTTTCTGTAGAAACAATTTTAAGTAAACCGAATCTTTCTGCGCCATTTGGAATAGAAACCTTTTTTCCTGCACCAAACAAACTTGTTGTAAAAGCCATCAAGCAGATTGAAAAACCCGCAGCCATTTTTGTAAGTTTTTTCATCTCTTATTTCCTCCTTAGAAAACTCACGCAAGCAGACGCGTCTGAACGCGCAATTAATCAGTTTTGCATCTTCATAAAAAATTATAAAACTATAATTATGGTAACATATTTTTTTAATATGTATATAGAGTATAACTCACATTTTTTCAGTCCGTTTTCCTTAATATTATGCCCACATTGCCCACAAGAGTGCGGCCGCAGCAGCAGTTGTAAGAACTGTAAACGGAGCGCTTATTTTTAAGAAGCCCGGGAAAGTAATCGGGTGACCTTCCTTCTTTAAGATTCCCATTGCAACAACATTTGCAGAAGCGCCGAATGGTGTAAGGTTTCCGCCAAGGCACGAACCGATCAAAAGTGCGAACATAAAAAGTTCTTTTTGAATGCCCATTGCGTTTGCAAGATTTCCTGCAACCGGAAGCATAACGATAATATACGGAACGTTATCAACAAATCCGGAAATCAAAATACTGAACAGTAAAATCAAAAGGAAGCCGAGGAATTTACTACCGCCAGTTACTCTTGCAAGCCACAGTGCAAAATCACCAAGAAGACCAGAGGCGCTGATTGCACCAACGACAACAAATATTCCAATCAAAAAGAAAATTGTTTCCCAGTCAAGTTCCTTTACAAGCTGCCAGATTTCTCCGCCGGATTTTTTCTGATTAAAGCGGTACCACAAAAGTCCGATTATTCCCAAGCCAAGAACAAAGCAGCCTGAACTGTAACCAAGTTCTGTGCTCAAAAATGAAATTACTGCAAGGCCTGCAATCATAATCAAAAGAAGCCACAACGGTAAATAAGAAATTACCTGTTCTTTATCTACACTGGCCTTTTCTTTTGCCTTGCTGAAAAAACAGTAAAAGAAAATACAGCCGACAATAAGACCAGCCTGAATGAAAAAGAAAATCGAAATCTTTCCCATGTGAACAAAGAAGTCGTTGAAAGTGTAATGAGCATAACTTGCAAAAATCATGCTTGGAGGATCGCCGACCAAAGTTGCAGTTCCTTCAAGGTTTGACATAAGTGCAAGTCCAATCATAAATGGAACAGGATTTAAATTTAATTTTTTAGAAAGCGCAAGTGCAATTGGTGCCATTACAAGAACGGTTGCAACATTTTCTACAAATATAGAAATGATTCCGGTCATTGCAAGAATCAATACAACAGCAATTCCAGTACTTGGTGAAACTGTTACGAGCGCGTCTGCAATTCGTGCCGGAACTCTGGAATAAATGAAGAGCGCGGCGATAATCATACTGCCAACGTAAATCATAAGAATGTTCCAGTTTATAAGTTCGGTGAAAATGTGAACTAAAAGAGCGGCCCCATTTTGATAACTATTCTGTTCAAAAACGCTTCCGTATAATAAACCAAAGTTTTTTCCGCCATTGAACAAAAGTCCAAGTACAATAACAGCAAGCGCTGCGAAAGATGTCATCCAGACCTTTTTATCCTGAAAAATAATTACAAGAAGATACATCACGAGAGCAATTGCAAGAATTACCCATTTAATATTCAACATAATAGCCATGTTTTTAGTATAAATTATTTTTTGCCTTCTGTCATTCGGAATCAAAATCAGAAATTTTACTATACAAATATCTTGTTAGATTTTTTCAAAAAACTTAAAAAAAGGAATTTATTTTTAAAATTTTGGGATCTTGGTTAACTATATTCTTATGACATGCATTTTTTTGGAGGTCAAAATGATTAGAAAAAGAATAATAAATTACAGAGGCAATTCTCAAAAACGAAAAACATTGAACATTGCCTCAATCGAAGAATGCAGGATTTTTGCATACTATCTTTATGAAATTTGCAGCTACAAGACAGTTTATTATCCTGACGACGAAATAGATGATGATTATTTATACCTGATTTACGGATTCTTTTCAAAACTTGCAAAAAAAATGCAGAGAGAAAAAGTGATTTTAAATTATCTTTCAAAAGTTATCATTCAATATCAAAATCACAAAGTACTGAAAGAAATTTCTGGAAATTGTGACGAATGTTTTTGTAATACGCAGATTCCATATCTTTATGAAGAAGATAAAATGATCGATCACATGCGACCCCGTGGATTTAATAAACCTACACAAATCGAAATTAATTTACTGCGCTGCTATTATGTTTCTCATTCAAATGAATTTTTATTGTGTCTCATTGCAAATTTTCTGATTAAAAAAACTCCGTCCGAAGAAGTTGGTCTTTTGCAAAGAATTCCGTCTTATCTTAAGGCAAGTCTGGATGATCCTGCTGAGTTTAATTTTGTGAAAAATGCAGTCGGACTTAATGATGATGAAATAAAAGTTCTTCAATGCTGTTACAGATGTTTTACAAACAGAAGTATTACAAATCTTCTAGAAACATTTTCTGAAATTCTTCAGAAAGAAATTATGGCAAAAATTCTAGGATTTTCTGTCCGTGAATTTTCAACATTTTTACGTCAGGATTCAAAACTTCGTCTTTATGGTTTTATTGATGAAACTGGAAAAATTGAAGACGATTTTTTTGATTGTGTCGAAGCGCAATCGATGCAGCCGTTTTTTTATGATCTTTTAAAAAAGGAAGATTCGTCATCATGTTACGAGCTTGAAAGCTTTAACGTTCCTGAAAATACAAAAAATCTTATGAGCAGATTGCTTCACGGAAAAGAAAGCGTTTCTCTTTTACTTTATGGAAAACCTGGAAGCGGAAAAACTGAATTTGCAAAAGCACTTGCAAAGCAAAGCGGACTAGAAGCTTATGTTTTTAAAAACGAACGCGAGCTTTCAACTGAAAATGAACAGAATGTTTTTTCGCGCCTTAACTGTCTTCTTTCCATGACCTCAAATGACAACGTTTTTATAATTGATGAAGCGGATACAATTTTACAAACCTGCGATGCTTCTTTTTTTGGAATTAAAATTCCTTCAAAAAATAAGGGCACTGTAAATAAGATGCTTGAAAAAAGCCGTAAAAAAATTATATGGATTGTTAATTTTACTTCTCAAATTGATGAAAGCACATTGCGTCGTTTTACATATTCGTACAAGTTTGATTCAATGACAAGAAATCAAATTAGAAGCATTACGGAAACAAAATTAAAAACTCTTAAGCTTCCGGAAAAAACAAATCTTCAGATTCTTGATTTGATGGAAAAATACAAAGTTACAGGCGCTTCGGTTGATAATGTAATTAAGACGATAAAGTGTCTTGATGAAACGGAGGAGGCGGCAGGTGGTGAACAGGCGGCTAGCGGGGAGGAGGCATCTACCAACGCGAACACGAATTCTTGCCGCGGTGAACAGGCATCCACCAACACGGAAAATGCCTGCACCAACGCGGGGAATGCATCCACCAGCGCGAACACGAATTCTGACAGCGCGGAAAATTCATCCAACATCGCAACCACGAATTCCTCCCCCGACGAAGAATCAGACGACTCACTTGTTCAATGCGTAAAATCTGTTTTAAAAGAAAATTCAATTTTGATTAACGGCAAAAACCGCATGCGCGAAAATGTTTCTGAAAATTATGATCTGAATGTTTTAAATACTTCAATGAAACCTGAACAGATTGTAAAAATGATTCAGAACGCAAGAGCTTTTTCAGAAAAATCAAATACTGCAAACGATGCGCAAAACGGAATCCGCATGCTTTTTTACGGAGTGAGCGGAACCGGAAAAACGGAATTTGCAAGATACATTGCGGAACAGCTCGGAATGAAAATTCTTTTAAAACGCGCTAGTGATATTTTCAGTAAATGGGTCGGCGAAACTGAACAGAATATTCGCGATGCATTTGATGAAGCGGCTCGTACAGAAAGCATTCTTCTTTTTGATGAAGCTGATTCATTTTTTGCAGATCGTAACGGAGCCGTGCACAACTGGGAGCGTACACAGGTAAATGAATTTCTTACACAGATGGAAGAATTTCCTGGAATCTTAATCTGTACGACAAACTTAAAAAAAATTATGGACGCTGCAATGAACCGACGTTTTCATATAATCACAGAATTCCGTCCGCTTAATACTGATGGAATCAGAACTCTGCTGAACCGTTATTTTAGCGATATGATTTTTGAAGAAACTCAGGTACGCAGACTTGAAAGAATGAACTCTGTTACACCCGGTGACTTTGGTGTTCTTTACAGCCGAAGCCGTTTTATGGATGAAAGCGAACGTTCTGCAGATTATATAATGGAAGAACTTTGCAAGATTCAGGAAGAAAAAGAAGGCATTCATAAAACAATCGGCTTTAGTGTGGCATGAAATTCTGATATAATAAATGTTATGGCAGTGGAAAATTCAAGTATTACATCTGAAGCTCAGGGAACATCAGCTTCTTCAGTTCCTTCAAAAGAACAGATTCAAAGATTAAAAGCTTTGCAAGGAACCGATAAAGGTATTTTTAAATTAGCATGTTTTTCTATAATTGAAGGATATTTGCGTGAAAAGCTTGGTAAACAAAATGATTTTTCAATTTCGTTTCCAAGCCTGCTCGATATGTTTAAGGCACGGTATTCAACAAAACATCCGAAAGAATACATGCTTATCAAAGACCTTATCACAAATCACCGCGGAACAAATCCTGTACGCCATCGCTTTATGAACTGTTCAGCAGAAGAAGCAAACGGTGCAATTTTTCTTTTCTGTGAATTTGCAAAAATTTATAATCTGCCGAATCAGGAAGAAATTGAAAAACTTTCAAAAGCGCTTGATGTCTGGCTCGCAAGAAAATCACCGGTCGAAACTGCCGCAGAACTTGAAAATGCAATCAAACAGATAAAATCACTTTCTGAACAGAATGAAAACATGCTGGAAAAAGTATCGCAGCTTGGAGAAGTTCAAAATCAGCTGGACGCAATGTCTTCAAAATTAAAAGCACTTCAGTTTGATTATGATCAGCAGATCGCTGCAAACAAAAAAAATAAAGAAAGAATTGATGAACTCCGCCGCGCCAAAAATGACGAAGAACAGAAAAATCTTAAGGCACAAAAAGAACTTCAGACTCAGCTCGAAAAACTTTCCGATGCCGAAGAATACATTCAGAATCTTAACCGCATGACAAGCTACACAAGAACACGTTACGATTTTGAACAGTCAATCGTTCATCTTACAAAAGAACAGGAGTCGATTGTAAATCAGGTAAAATTCAACCGCGACTTTTTAATTAAAGGAAGTGCGGGAACCGGAAAATCTCTTGTGCTTTTAAAAACTCTGGAAAAGCTTTTGGCAGAACAGTCCGGCTCGCTGTTTGCTTCAGACAAAAACAAATCCATAAAACTCATTACGTTTACTCACAGTCTTGAAAAATACAACCGCTATATTGCGTCTCTTATGAAAATTGGAAAAACTGAACTTGCAGAAAACAACGATATCATCACAACTTCAGAAACGTATATTTCAAAAATCTTAAAGGCCGCATTCCCGCAAAAAGAACTGAATTACATTTTAGACAAAGTTGAAATTGAATGTCTTGAAGATGAAAATGTAAATCCGCTTGGAAAAGAAATCTGGACTGAACTTGATAAATTTATTCTTCCAAAATGCATTACAAAAAAAGAATACTGCGAAGAAATGATTGCACGCACAGGAATGCGAAAACCACAGAATGAAGCAAGCCGTAAAAAAATATGGGCGGTGGTAGAAAAAATTTTTGACGCGTGGGAAAAATCTGATGAATGGTATTCTGTATTTGCGGCTTACAAACTTGCGACAACAGATTTTACAGTGCCGGAAAATCTTTGCGTAGATTATCTTTTTGTTGATGAAGCACAGGATTTAACCGCGGCCACTTTGCGTATTTTGAAAAGTTCTGTTCGCGAAGCTGTAATTCTTGCAGGCGATAATGACCAGTCAATTTTCCAGCCGGGCTTTACCTGGAGCCGTGCAGGACTTGATGTTTCGGGCGCAACAAGAATTTTGAACATCAACTTCCGAAGCACAAATCAGATTAATGAAGTTGCAGAAAAATACCGCAAGCTGATAAAAGGCAGCGACAAAGAAAACCGCCCGGAAACTTTCAGACTTGGTCCCCCGGTTGAACTTCACGAAAGTAAAAATGAAGACGAAGGCTTTACTCAGATAATTGAAACCGTAAAACTTTGCATTAAAACACTCGGCTACGAAAGCGAAAACATCTGTCTTATAGCGCCGCAGAAAAAACAGCTCGATAAACTGAAAACTCTTTTAAAAGACGAGCTTGATTTGGAAAGCAGCCTTGTAAGTGAAGGCACTTTTGATTTTGCTCAGCAGGGAATTATCCGTCTTGCAACAACACAAAGCTGCAAAGGCTTAGACTTCCCGGTTGTGCTTTTCTACATCGACCACCGCGCCCACTACCTCGATGTTTTCGATGAAGAAATTTCCGACAAAATCAACCGCAACATGATTTACACAGCGCTTACAAGAAGTATAGAATTACTGCATGTGTTCATGCCGCAGAAAGTGTCAGAAGGCCCAGTTGGCGATTTGAAGAAAATTTTGAAAGAAGAGAAATAGGAAATATTAGTCATGAAAAATAATATACCTGAATCAATTAACTCAATTTATGATGCTATGATTTATGCAACCGCAATTCTTGAAAATAAAAATTCAAATTTTCAAAAGACAAGAACTTTTATACGTTCTACTTTTGATTATCCAAATGAAAAATTGACTTTTTTAGAGAATATTAAAATCAGATTACTGCTTATTGACACAACCTATTCAACTCAAATGGGACGCAGACTTTATGGAATAGATGAACTTGCTGAAAAAATTGAGGAAGTTTCTAAAAAAGGATGCGATAACAAAAATTATACGGACTATGATAAGAATTTTGTCAAAAAATTAGATGATTATATTAAATATGTTACATGTCCTGAAAAACAGTCAGACGATAATCCGATAAATGATTTATTTAAAGCAAAATATGGAATGAGAAAAGATGGTCAGGACGAGGCGGCGGCAGCAC
>CAMVBP010000050.1 GCA_947165795.1 uncultured Treponema sp. | reverse complement strand
TGATTGCCAAGCGTTTCCGTATGCTCGGCTACTATTCTGAAATTGCCCTTCCTTCTGCAGATGTTGCTTCGCTTGAAGGTGCAAAGGGTATTGTTTTTTCCGGCGGACCTTCTTCGGTTTATGATGAAAAAATCCCGGAATTCAATTCTGAAATATTAAATCTGAATATTCCAATTCTCGGACTTTGCTACGGTCATTACATTGTTCAGCTCGGTTACAACGGAAAAGTTGGAAAAGGTGAAGTTGGAGAATTTGGTTTTGCAACTCTTCGCTTTGCAGATGGCGTTGGCGGTGCAGATTCTAAATGTCCGCTTTTCAAAGGCATTACAGGTGAACAGCAGGTTTGGATGAGCCATCAGGATACAGTTTTCCAGATGGGCGATGGTTTTGAAATGGTCGGCAACACAAAGGATTGTCCTTTTGCTGCAACTCAAAATCTTGAAAAACGCCGCTTTAGTCTTCAGTTCCATTGTGAAGTAAAAGATACACCTTGCGGAAATCAGATTTTCCAGAACTTTGCAGATTACTGCGGAATGGAAAAGAACTGGGATCAGGACACTGTATTAAATGTAATTCTTGAAAATATTAAAAAAGAAGCAGACGGCAGAAACGTTCTTTTGTTCCTCAGCGGCGGCGTTGATTCAACAATCACTTTTGCACTTTTGAATAAAGCACTTGGTCAGGACAGAGTTCTTGGTCTTCATATTGATAACGGCTTTATGCGTAAAAATGAATCGGCAAATGTTGCAGCTGCTTACCGCAAGTTTGGCTTCACTAACTTTATCGTTGAAGACGCAAGCGAAAGTTTCTTAAAGGCAATTGCAGGCCTTACAGATCCTCAGAAAAAACGAATGGCTGTTGGTGAAAACTTTATTACCGTTCGTAACAAAGTAACTGCAAAACAGAATCTTGACGACAGCTGGCTTTTAGCGCAGGGAACTTTGTATCCTGATATTATTGAATCGGGCGGAACAAAAAATTCTCACACAATTAAAACACATCATAACCGCGTTGCAGGCATTCAGGAGCTTATTGCAAAGGGGTTAATTATTGAACCAATCCGCGATTTGTATAAAGACGAAGTTCGAGCAATCGGTAAAAAACTTGGACTCCCGGATGAACTTGTTATGCGCCATCCGTTCCCGGGTCCAGGACTTTCTATCAACGTACTTTGTAACGATGGAAAAGAAAATCCAAAAGATGCTGAAGAACTCAAACTTGCACAGAAAGAACTTGATGAAATCAAACTTGATATGTTCTGCGAAAAATGCCAGGCCGGACTTAAACGAAGTATTCTCCCAGTACGCTCAGTCGGCGTTCAGGGCGACTTCAGAACTTACCGCTTCCCTGCACTTTTAACATTTGCAGAAGAACCGGTGGTCGAGGCTCTCGAAATCACCACTGGCCATAGTGGTTTCTACCACTTCCCGGATAAACGCGAAAAAATTGAAGCATGCTCTTCAACTATCACAAATGCGGCAAAATATATTAACCGCACCTGCATTAAACTTTTCCAGCGCCCAGGCCTTGAAGACAGCGCTTTGAAAATTCAGGAAGGCTACTGCGATCGCCGCCGCTTAGACCAGCTGCGCGAAGTAGACAACATTGTTTTAACTGAACTTCACGCAAGCGGCTGGTACGATAAAATCTTCCAGCACCTTACAATTGATTTACCATACGCAAGCACACCGGACCACGCAACATTTGTTCTTCGCCCGGTAATTTCCGAAGACGTAATGACAGCACGTTTTGCAATGTGGCCAAAAGAATTGCTGCAAACAATAGTTCACAAAATTGCAGAGCTCCCATTTGTAGACGCACTATATTTTGACGCAACAAACAAGCCGCCGGCAACTTTTGGATGGGAATAGGCGACAATGGAAGAACCGTTAAAAAACGAGCTGCGCCAGCAGGTCGTTTTAGGTTCATCCATCGTTCCGCCTCAGAGGCAAGCTGTGCTTGCCGACCTGCGTTCTTTTTTTGAATGGCAACGTCCTTGTCGCCTTTTTTCTACTGCCCTTCATTTAAATTTGATTAACTTTAAAACATGTTATAATCTATTTATATGGACAAAAAGTATATCGAATGGTTTATCAGTGAAATTCCGCAGTTGGTTGGCGGCAGAATTATTTCCGGGCGTGTTGCTAATTCACTTAAAGCTCATTATTTACGCAGGCTCGAAGAACTTGAAAAAGCTGAAAATCCGCAGGTTGAAGAAAAATCTCTCAGACCTGAGTTCAGTGAATTAACAATTCCTGCAAATACTCCGGAACCTGTTGTTCAAATATCTGACCCGGCCCCTAAGTCTGAACCTGAACCTAAGCCTGAAATAACTCAGCCGATTGAAGTTCATAAAAATAAAAAAGTTTCAAAACTTTCAGTTTCTGTAATTCTTACTGTTATTGCCGGTGTTTTAATTTCTTTTGGTATTATCTCGCTTATTGCATACAACTGGGCAGCAATTCCTCGAATGATTAAGGCCGTAACTGCAATTCTTCTTCTTCTTGCAACACAATCTGTTGGTTTATTCTTACTAAAAACCGGGCGCACTGAATCTGTAAAAATCCGCGAAAGTTACTCTTTATTCTGGGCACTTTTGTTTGGCGGAATTGTTACATTTGTTTCACAAATATTTAAGTTCCAGATCAGTTCAACAACTTTTATGCTGTTATGGACGGTTTCGACAATCCTTATAACTTATCTTTTTTCCGCGCATACAACTTTCTTCCTTTCAATGTTGTTCACGCTGATTTTTATATGTTTTAGCTGGAAATCAAAATCTTTTGCTTTTGTTTATCCTTTAATTGCATCACTATATTTTCCTGCAAGAAAAAAAACGTTCAAATATATTCCTGTTTTCATTCTGGGAATTGCAATCTTCCTCCTGCGGCTCATCCTCATCGACGTGCCGGACAATGTAAAAGTTATGCTGATTGTTACTGCGTTTTCTTCTGCGGCATTTTTATTTTTCCAGAAAAAACGAAAAATCGAAATTGGTGCTATACTTCTCCCGCTCGCAACCCTTATTTCACTTACAAATGCAATTCCACGCTTTTACGTTTCTCTTCCACTGAACACAGCCGAAGTCGTACTGATTGGAATTATAATTTTGGGATTCTTCACCGAAGGTGCTATAATTCCATTTTTCAAAAAATTTAAAAACAAAGAAAACATTTCACTCGACAATCTGATTTATCTTTCACCAATTGTTCTCGGTTTGAATTCTTTGTTCATAAAAAATTCAGAAATTTTATTAAAAACAAATGCGTTAAAAAGTTATCTGATTTTCACCTCGCCGCTAACTCTTGTTTTAATTTTCACAAGCGTTTTATTTGTAATCAGTTTTTTGAAAAATCAAAACCGCACATGGGCTTTCCTTTCCTGCATAATTCTGATTTTTATTAAATCATTTGTTTGTGAACATGCGCCAAGTATGATGTACCTAACTTCAGAAATTTTTGTTTTCTTATTTACATTAGCTTTATATAAAGAAACATTCATTTCTAAATCAGAAAATATTTATATAATTCCTGTCGCAAGAGCCGTTACGGGAATTTTATTTTTCATAACACTTCTGAGCGGACTTTTTGGAAATTATGGTTTTACCGCAAGTTCAAAAATTCCATACAACATTGTTTTATGTTTTATTCCGCAAGTGATTTTTTCTTGTGTACTTTTTGTAAAATATATTAAAAATGATTTGAAAAAATTCCTTTCAATTCTGGACATTCCAGTCATCTTAGTTTTTATAACAATTTTAATTGCTGTTTCAAATTCAAAAAATATTGATGTACTTAAATTGGCAGTAAAAATAATTTCTTCAATGCTGTTCATTTATTCATTAATCGTTTCAATAAAATTTGAAAAATTTACTTTCTTAATTTATTCAGGAATAATAGGAATTTATTTATTACTTGAACTTGTCTCGCGTTCTGATATTTTCACAATTTTCTATTTTGTCTGCATGCTTCTGTTTTTTATCACAGGACTTTTCTTGTGGAAAAATAAATTTGAAATTAATTCAGAAAATAAAAACTTTTTGATTATTATAAGAGTTATTGCCGTAATCATTCTTTTTGTTACAAACATTATGGCAAACAATTCAGATTCAGTTTTGTACTACAATAACGGAATTGATAAATTCACTTTCTTTACATTTACACCACTGGCAATTTCAGGGCTTGTGTTGTTCGGAATTTTCTCTGCAAAAAATTTAAGGGCATTTTTATTAAATGTTGATATTATCATCACGCTTGCAATAACTTCTGTTTTATTCTGCACCGCAGACATTTCTTACCAGGACAACATTTTATTTATTCTTGGATTTATCACCGCGCTGAATCTTATAATGTCCTGCATTTACATAATCAGAATCGAAAAGTTCGAATACATTTTTTATGTTCTTTTTTCAATTCTGTACTTTACATACCCATTTTCTTCAATAGATTATTTTATAACAATTCTTTTCATGCTCAGCACAGTTGCATTATTTATTTCGGGATTGTTTTTGTGGAAAGAAAAATTCACGCCTGGCGAAGGCACAAAAACAGTTTTCGTAATTTCACGAATGCTCAGTCTTGCCTTGCTATTTGCAATTACAAAAATGTTGAATGATTTTTACTTCATCGAGTTTTTAATCAGATCAAAAATTGCAAAATACATTCTTGCAACTTTTGCTCCTGCGGCAATTTTTGGACTTGTAAACTTCGCAATCTTTGCAAAAAAAGATTTCAAAAATTTCATTTTGAACTTAGACATTGTAATTAATCTTTTCTTAACTGCAGTTATTTTATTGATTACAAGCAAAAGCACAGGATCTGTTCTTGCAATTACCTCAAAAACTCTAATGATTTTGAATATGCTCGCAGCCTGCATTTACTTTTTTGTTTTCAACAAAAAGAGCTGCATTGCAAATCTGATTATCGCAATAGTTTATTACGCAATTTCGCAGTCAAATGCAAATTTCTCAGAAATCTTTTTCATGCTCAGCACAGTTGCATTATTTATATCGGGATTGTTTTTGTGGAAAGAAAAATTCACGCCTGGCGCAAATACAAAAAAAGTTTTCATAATTTCACGAATGCTCAGTCTTGCCTTGCTTTTTACAATTACAATCATGGCAAATAATTATTACTACATCGCTTATATAATCAGATCAAAACCTGCATATTACATTCTTGCAACTTTTGCTCCTGCGGCAATTTTTGGACTTGTAAACTTCGCAATCTTTGCAAAAAAAGATTTTAAGAATTTCATTTCTAACTTAGACATTGTAATAAATCATTTCATGATTTCAGTTATATTAATAATTGTAAGCAGAGAAACAGAAAATGCTGTGGCTGTTACATCAGAAACTATAATAATTTTGAATATGCTCGCAGCCTGCATTTTCTTATTTGTTTTCCACAAAAAGAGTTACATTGCAAATCTGATTATCGCTACAGTTTATTACGCAATTTCTCATTCAGATGCAAGTTACTTAGATAATACAGCAGCAAGTTTCTGGTTCTTTGTAACGCTGGTAACAATTCTTATTCATTTTTATGCTCAGACAAAAGGAAAAAAATTGCTCAAAGTTTTATCAGCACTGATTCCGGGATTTTTGATTTTTTATTTCACCTCAATAAGTCCAAATTTTGAATCACATAACCGTTCAATGTACTTAAATTATTATATTTTATCTTACATGATTGTTTCAGGCGCAACTGCAGTTTATCTTTTGGTTCATCTGATTAAAGAAAAGATTTTGTTTAATCCTTCAATTTTTGCTTTTCCGCCTTCAATTCTTTTGCTCTCAAAAGTTTCTGATAAAGTGTCTATTGCAATTACATTCCCGCTGCTTTTGGTTTTCTGCGTTTATTATTTTTATCTTGCGTATAAAAATGATTCATTAAAAATCGCAAATCTGAGCACAGTTTATTTTGGACTTATTTTGATGATAAGATTCTTCACTTCAGGTTACGGACTTGCAGTCCAGGGAATCACTTTAATTTTAATGGGAATCTTATTAATCATAATGAACATTGTGATGACAAAAAGGAGAGCACGAAATGATTAAAAAAGTAATAATTTCAATTTCACTGCTGATTGTTTTTCAGCTTGCAGTGATAAGCGCAATGTTCATAAGGCCTGCCACAATAAAACATTACGCCGAAAAAAATAATACAATTTTCAGAATCCGCTGCACCGCTTACGATCCTTTTGATTCTTTAAAAGGCCGTTATGCTCAGCTGAATCTGAATAAAAATGATATTGAAAAAATTGAAGCTCAACTGGATTACAAACTTAAAAATGTTTATAAATCTGCAAATGAATATTATCTTCAGGAAGATTACGCGCTTACATTAGATGCAATGGGAAGTAAAAATTTTGATGAACTTGAACCCGAGCTTGAAATTTACGTTGGCAGAGATGGAACAATAGTTCAAAAAGAACTTTATGTTCATTTTAACGGCGCTGAACTTCCTGTTGAACAATATATCAAAAATTACGCAAACTAAATTTCAATCTGGATCGGACAATGATCCGAACCCATTACGTCTGCAAGAATTGTTGAAGATTTTACTTTGTCTATAAAAGAAGGATTTACGCACTGGTAATCAATACGCCAGCCGACATTCTTTTCGCGCGCATGAAAACGGTAACTCCACCAGGTGTACATTTTTGGTTCCGCGCAAAAATGACGGAAAGTATCAACATAACCTGCAGAAGTAAAAGTATCCATCCACGCACGTTCTTCCGGTAAATAACCTGGATTTCCTTCATTTGTTTTTGGATTTGCAAGATCTATTGGTTTGTGTGCAATGTTGTAATCGCCGCAAAGAACAATATCAAAACCGGCGGCAACAAGTTCATCACATTTTTTAAGCATTGCATCGCAGAATGCAAGCTTGTAATCAAGGCGGGCTCCTGCTTCCTGACTGTTCGGGAAATATGCAGAAATTACTGCAAGCTTACCAAACTTAGCAATTGTTACGCGGCCTTCATCATCAAAACGCTCGTCGCCCATTGGTTCTACAGAGTCCGGTTCTGTTTTGGAATAAATTGCTGTTCCTGAATAACCGGGCTTTTTTGCACTGTGAAAATATGATTTATATTCTACGCCTTCACCAGATGGTGAAAGGAGTTCAGGTGCAAGCTGTCCGGGATGTGCTTTAGTTTCCTGAATACAAACAACATCAGCGCCGCTCGCAAGAAGCCATTCCTTAAAACCTTTTTTTTCAACTGCGCGAATTCCATTCACATTCCACGAAATTATTTTCATTGTAAAACCACCTTATTATTCAATTATTTCTTTTTGTAAAAATAGCACATCGCGTATAGTTGCTTGATTTAAAATTTCCTGATTAATTCCGTTTTTAATTTCATTACTCAGTTTTTCTTCATTTTTTGGATTTAAAATTTCATTTTTAGTTTTTTTCATCATGAAATTTCTTAAATAATCTTTTATTTCTATTGTGCGCTGTGCAAATTCCACTTCTGCTTTTTCATCATCAACTTTATAGCCAAACACAATTTCTATAAGAACAGTATTTCCATCAGAAGATTTTGCTCGAATAGCGCCCAAAGATGTATACCAGTTAAGAACTTCACGCTTCCTGGAATAGTTATTTACAGAAGTTGCAGGAACTGTTTTATTATTTTGCGAAAATCCATAAAAGCCAATTAAAAATAGTAAAGCTGCAAGAAATAATTTTTTTTTATAAATCATCAATTTCCTCTGGAGTTTATTATAACATAAAATAATATAGAAATTCAAAAGTTAAAAAAATACCCGCACCAGTTACCTGATGCGGGCGATATATGTAATCACCCCGGAGCTAAGCTTCTTCAGAATATATAAACAAATGTAAAATATGATATAATCTGAATAACTATGAGAATTATACTTATCCGCCACGGCGACCCAAATTACGAAAAAGACTGCCTTACCGAACTTGGCCACAAACAGGCCGCAGCCGCAGCTCAGAGACTATTAATCGAAGGAATAGATGAGATTTATTCTTCTCCTCAGGGAAGAGCTATGCAGACCGCCGAATATTTTTCAAAAGCTTCAGGCATAAAAGATATCCATATTCTGGATTTTATCCGCGAGATCCGCTACGGCCGCGAAGATGAGTTATATGAAGAAAAATGGCATCCCTGGAAGGGCGCCGACGAATTGATGCTTGCTGGCCATGACCTGCAAAGTGAAAATTGGCGCGAATATCCGGTTTACAAAGGAAACTTCGCCACTGTCGATGCAGACAAAATCGGCGAAGAAGCAGATAAGTGGCTGGCGAGCCTGGGCTATATTCGCGAAGGCCTCTATTACCGCAACAAGCGGCCCAACGATCAGCAGAGAACTCTTGCCATCTTCTGCCACGGTGGTGCAAGCTCAGCCTTCCTCGCCCGCGTCCTCAACCAGACCTTCCCCTACATGTGCGCCCTCTGCCACTTTTCCCACACAGGAATAAGCGTCCTCCGCTTCGACAAAACCCCCGGCAGCCTCGCTATGCCTGTGCTGGAACTTTTGAATGATGACCGGCATTTGAGGGATGTTAAATAAAAATGGAAGTAATCCTTGTCTGGAAATGGTTGATTAGAAATTTTTTGAAATTATAATTTTTCCCTTTCTAATCTCCACTATAGATTGTAAAGTTATCTCCTAAAGATTTAGGATGAAATCCTTCTGCAAAATTATCATCAGCCGCTACTATAACTCATTTAATTTCCTTTAATCTTGTTCCATTGTTGATTTCAATTTTATCGAGTTCTTTCATAGGTAAAACTTGAATATCAATCGTATAATCTTTGCAATAGATTGATGTTGTAATAATGTGATAATCTTTTTTCATATTTTATTCTAATAAACACCCACGATTAGTATATCGTGGATGTTGTTATTTAATAATAAACTCTTAATTCATGATTTATTGTATCATATTTACATTCAAAAGAAGATATTGTGTTTATTGTTAATTTGTTTGTAAATTCTATAGTCACAATATTTGTACTTGTAGTATATGTTGTTGAAAATTCATAATTAGTGGTGAATGTATTTGGCATCCATTTTTCAGATTCTGTAGGGGTATTCAAGTTAGATTTACTATAACGTCTAACCCAAACAAAAGTATGATTTACAGTTACACCATTATTTGATACTAATACATTTTCAATAGGAAATGTAAATTTCCTTGTATTCGATACATATGTTCCATTAATAATATTTGTGTTCTGTGGGTCAGTAGTACTACCATTTCCGCCATTAGGATTATCGGTAGTTCCGTTACCGTTTCCATTATCACCACCATTCTGAACTTCGGTATTATTTGAATTTTGTGTTGCAGAATTATCTGAAGATGAACTTGGATTTGAACAAGAACTAACAATCATCAATCCACCAAGCAAAAATATAACTTCTATAATCTTTTTCATAATAGTTTCCTCCTTTTGAAACTTATGATTTTTTGAATTATTTTTTTCTTCTGTCTTTTAAGCATTGTTTATAATCTTCTTCGCTATATTCTACATATTCAATTTCTAACAACTTATTATTAATAGCTGGTCCAAAATTCTGATTAAAAAAATTTAAATTATATTCTCTTTCTGGTTCATTACCTTTTGGAATCAATAATAACAACTTTGCATCTATACCATTTAGTTTTTTGTAAGCAAGAATCTTATTTAACTTTACATAGAGTCGATCATAATAAAGCATATATACATGCAGATGCAGAATATCTATAAAAATCTTTTTTTCGTTTTCTTCAAAGAAACCATCAAAAAATACTTTCTTATTACTTATTGAATCTATGTTCTGAAATGTTTCTTCAATTTTTATATCTTTTTGAATTGTACTGGTCAGCTTATTTTTTTTAGAATAATTTTGGAAAATAAATTTATTGAACAAATCTTTATCTAGTCTCTTTAATTTTGCTTTTTCTTTACTATAATTTAATGCTTTTTTTTCTTCTAAATCTTTTTCGTTTTTATCGACTTGAGTTTGATTACCTATTATTAACGACCAATTTACTGTTGATGAATTTTTAAGTGTTTGACTATTAATATTGACTATCCTTAACAGTTCATCACTCTTACTATTTAAATCTTTAAGTTTATTATTTCCTTCATCCATCTTTTTTGATAACTCAAAATACTTACCAAAATGAATATAATCAAACGAATTACTCAATATTAGAATAACAAGAAGACATAACAAACTGATTATAGAACCAGTAATAACAAATTTATTTTCAGATAATAAGAAAGAACAAATAATCAAACCTGATATCATAATCGATAGTAAAATAATCGAACAAATCACCCATACAGGTATTTTTCTTTGCTCTTCTAGTTTTTTTTTATCATTTGAAGCATCTATCATAATACTATAAATATATCCCTAAAAGAATTAATATACTCTTTAGAATATTATAATTCCGTAATAATATTCTGTAAAGCATTTAACTACTCTATAGAGAATTTCTAAAATACTCTTTAGGATATTATTATTTCTTTATGACAAATGAAGAAATGCTAGAGTATGTTATTTCCTCCATCCGTAGAGTTCGAAAAGCAAAGAATATGTCACAATTAGATCTTTCAATTAGGGCAAATATGTCTCAAAGCTTTTTAGCGAATCTCGAAACCGGCAAAAAAGAACCTTCCACAATGACTCTCATCCGCATAGCCGAAGCCCTGGAAGTAAGCCCCCGCGAGTTTTTCCCTGAAAGTACAAAAGAATCAGATATAAATGTAAAAAATGAAATCAAATCAGAAATTATGGAACTTCTTGCCCGCTTATAAATATTTCATTTGTCGCTTTCAAAGCGACCACTTTCTATTCGACCTCTTGTATTCTTTCTTCAAAGAAGGAATACAATGTCTAATCAAGAAAAATACGAAAATAAAGAACATGATAAATTCTTTGAACAATTGAAAAAGGTTGAAATTACACCCTTGCCTTATTTTTCAAGTGAATTACTAGCTCTACCTGAAGATGTCCTTAAAGAACTGAGAAAGACGGCTGACAGACATAATTGTACTGTAAGTTATGTAATAGAACACTTTCTTGAAGATT
>CAMVBP010000049.1 GCA_947165795.1 uncultured Treponema sp. | reverse complement strand
AGGAAGACGGCAAAAATCAAAAGACAGTTCTTAAGCCAGAAGAAATAGAAAAGATCGTAAACACCTTTAACAATTCAGAAGTAGTAGACGACTTCAGCATTCTGGTTTCTTATGAGGATCTTGCAAAAAAGAATTGCAGCTTTAGTGCCGGCCAATACTTCGAAGTAAAGATTGAATATGTTGAACTTACTCCAGAACAGTTCAAAGAAAAGATGGATGGTTTCAAAACAAATCTTAATTCATTCTTTGAAGAAGGACATAATCTGGAAGATGAGATAAAAAAACAATTGAATAGACTAAGTATTTAATTACTCAAAGTTACAGAATCACTATATATATGATAGTGAAAAACAGGTTGTCATCATTTGAAATGAAAGAAAAACTAAAAATATTTAGAATAAGAAGATTTGTAAATTCAATTTAGCAAATTAAATTGAATTTGTCATTAAACTTGTAGTTTAAAACATGCACAAAAAATCGAAAAATTTGGTAATAACAAATATCATGTACCAAGAATCCAAAAATTAGTACACGTTTATTTTATATGTCCCAAAAACATAAAATTTGGTACATCTTATTTCTCCCTTTCCCTCATACAATCATCACACCATTCTTTTACTTTCCTGCCGACTTCTTCGGGTGCCAAATCATCTACGCGAAGGACATCCACGTTTTTGCGGCCGATAAACCAGGCTCGTTTTAGGGGCATCATGTGCTGCAGGTGATGTTCGAAAAAGTTTCGTGTTCTGGTTGAATCATTCTGCTTATGGCTTCTTAAAACTTCATCTGAAGCATCAAGAAAAAGAATTCTGTCCGGCAGGCATTTTCTTACTTCATCAAGCTCGGGCTTCAAAGCATTTTCAATTTCCCAGTCTTCACCAATACTCTTTGGATAGTTTATCGTGTAGAACTCGATTTCTTCCGCGCCAAAATCCATAACGCTGCATGGAAACTCAATTGCTTTCTGATATCGCACAACTTCTTTATGAAGCCATAACTTTTGTATTTCCAGATAATCCTGATAATTATTCTTATCCAGTCCGCGTCTTTTTACTTCTTCAATAACATCTGTATGGTCTTCAAAACTGATATTAATGTAAGGCGCATTTTTCTGGAGATATTTTATAGCTGTAGTTTTTCCAACGGCCATGCAGCCTTGCAGGGATAAAATCATTTTTACAATTCCGTATACTTTTTATTGCTGCCCTTCGCTTTTTCTACCGGATATTTTTTTTCGTTCATATCCATTTTCATGTTGATGATTTCGTCTTCGTCGAGGCCGAGTGCATCCAGCATATCCTGGCAGTAAACCAGAACGTCTGCAAGTTCTTCCTTTACATGCTGCAGATTGTAATCAGTGTCACTCCACTGAAAGCATTCCAAAAGTTCGCTGGCTTCTATAGAAATTGATTTAGCAAGATTCGCCGGGCTGTGATACTGTGCCCAGTCGCGGTCGGATATAAATTTTCTGATTCTGTTTTTTGTTTGTTCGTTCATTCCGAAATTATAGCAGTTTAAACCGATTAGCAAAACTCTGCATAATCTTCCCTAGCAAACCCAATTTCCCGCTCCCCAAACAGCACCAGAGTAATTTCCTCAAACTCCTCCTGATACTTTTTCATTGTCTCCACCGCAACCTTAATTGCTTCACGCTGCGGGTATCCATACACCCCGGCAGAAATCAGCGGGAACGCTATAGTCTTAAGGCCTTTTTCTTTTGCAAGCTTGAGGGAGTTTTCGTAGCAGGCTGTGAGCAAGGTCTCTGCCTCGGACGGACTGTGTTCGTAATAAACCGGGCCGACGGTGTGAATTACAAAGCGGGACGGTAAATTGTAGCCTTTTGTGATTTTTGCTTCGCCGGTTTTGCAGCCGTGGAGTGTGCGGCATTCTGCCAGAAGTTCCGGGCCTGCTGCGCGGTGAATTGCGCCGTCTACGCCGCCGCCGCCAAGCAGGGATGAATTGGCTGCATTTACGATTGCATCGCAGTTAAGTTTTGTTATGTCGCCTTTTATTATTTTCATAATTGAACTATTTGACTTGCTCCCGCTTTTTTTATTTAATGCAAAAAAGCGGGAGTTTTAGGAAGCCTTTTCTATGCCTTACAATTTAAAAGAAATAGGAAGCCACCAGAATATATCGACTTTTTCATTTGGATCAGTATGCTCAATAGTCATATTCATATCCTGAATGCTATAGTCTGCCAAACTTACAGAAATATAATCACCGTTCTTGAAATTAAAATATATAAGAGTATCTTCAACATTACCACTATTTTGCATTTCAGATATTTTAATGCATGCTGCCCAATAAGCGGCAAATTTTTCTTTTCCTAATAATTTCTGCATTTCTATAATAGGCATACCTTTAAGCGGTGTTCCTTCGTAATAATCTATACCATCTATTGAGTCAATTTTTAGAGCTGTAGTTTTTTCTATCATATATATGATATTAAACTGTGCTGGTGTAAAGTTTGAAGCTTCTTCCATTGTATATTCGCCAATATACATTTCGCAAAATGAATTAATTTTTTTTTCTTTTTTAGGACTTGATGCACAGCTGGAAATTAATAGCAAAGAAATGATTGTTAAAAACACAAGAACTTTATTTTTCATATAAAACCTCTTTAAATAATCTTTTAAATTATTATAACTTCAGGATATTTTCAATGTCAATTAAAGAAGAATGCATACTAAGGAAAAAATATCGATTTCAATGTTCATAAAAATATTGCAATGTAAAAAGGCGGATGTTACAATATACTATATAAATTATCAAAAAAGTGAGGAATTAAAATGCAGAAATGGGAATATAAAAGAATAGAACGCTGTACTGATGAAGCTCTTGAAGAATTGGGAAAGCATGGCTGGGAATTAGTTGGAATTGACGGTTTTTCCAGCACAGCAACTTCTTTTTATATTTTCAAACGTCCGCTGGAAGATACTCCGGCAAATCAGTTCCAGCAGAAACTTGAAAATTATTCTGCTAAAAATTCCGGCAAGCCTGCTGCCTCTATGGAAGAACCGGATTGGGAACAGCTGCGATAATTCCCCAGACAATTTTTTAATCTTCACAATCTTTTTTCACCATCTTCTCGCTTTGTAAAAAAATCATTATAATTTTTTCCATGTATATTCTTGTTGCAAAGCAATTGCTGACAATGGCAATTATCGGTTTGGGTGGTTTTATTTTTGCAAAGATTTTTACGGTTTCGGAAACTGAGCGAAAATTTTTGAGCAAGCTTTTAATGTATTTTATTAATCCATGCATGGTTCTTAATTCTTTCAACCGCGATTTTGAACCTGAAAAACTTACACTGCTTGGAATTGTTGTTATTCTTTCCTTAATCATTCATTTTGTTATGATTGTTCTTGGTGTATTTACAACCAGACAGAAAATTGACCGTCTTGCGATTGCATTTACAAACTGCGGTTTTATTGGCATTCCTCTTATTCGCGGAGTGTTCGGTGATGAAGGCGTAATTTTTTTAATGGGCTATCTTGCCGTGTTTAATATTCTGGTATGGACTTACGGTTATTACCAGCTATGCGGCAAAATTAATATTTTAAAAGTTATCACCAATCCAAATATTATTGCAGTTGTTTTTGGAATTATAATTTTCTGCATGCCTTTTAATCTTCCGGAAGTTATTTCTAAACCTCTTTCTATGATATCAGACACTAACACCGCAATATGCATGGTTTTAGTCGGTGTGCTTCTTGCAGACTTTCATCCTTCGGCTTCTAAAGAAGTTTTTCCGCGTCTTATAAAAATGAGTTTATTAAGGCTCGTTGCTTGCGCCGTTGTAAACATTGCTATTCTGTTTTTAGCATATAAAATTATTGGAAGCCTTACAGATTCAAGAATGGTTATTTTTGTAGTTTTGATTTGTTCTATGTGTCCTGTTGCTACAAGCATTCCAAGTCTTGCGTGTCTGTTTAATCAGGATGCAGCTTATGCAAGTCTTACTGTTTCTATAACAAGCATTTTATGTATTATAACGCTGCCAAGCTTTGTTGCGCTGGCTGAATTGATTATTAAATAGCAGTTTATTTTTTATGACAAAATCTTGAATTTTGTCTAGCAAAAGCTTTGTGAGTATGATAAGATTGGGTTAGGGATTGTAAGGGCGGCGAAGCCGTTCGTAAGCAAACGAAGTTTGCGTCGAATGGAGCGACAGCGAAACCCTGAAAAGCCCGACCTTGAGCGAAGCGAAAGGGAACCCCCAAAACTATAAGAGGAAATTATGGAAAACGAAAATCTCGATAAGAAAGTTCTTGTTACTGGTGCGAGCGGCGGAATTGGTCGTGCTATCGCTGTTGAGGCTGCTAAGGCCGGATATTATGTAATCTGTCACTACAACGGAAGTCAGGGAAAGGCTGAGGAAACTCTTGCTCAGATTAAAGCTGCCGGTGGACAGGGCGAACTTATTCAGTTTGATGTTTCTAATCGCGAAGATTGTAAGGCAAAACTTGGTGAACTTTCTGCTAAGCACGGAGTTCTCTGGGGAATCGTAAATAACGCCGGTGTTACCCGCGACAATACTTTTGTTGCTATGAGCGGCGAAGACTGGGACAAGGTTATTCATACAAACCTCGACAGCTTCTACAATGTAATCAATCCGCTTTTGATGCCTATGGCAAGCCGCAAAAATAAACGCGGTGGACGTATCATTACAATTTCTTCTGTAAGTGGTTGTGATGGAAACCGCGGTCAGACAAACTACAGTGCTTCTAAAGCCGGAATTATTGGTGCAACTAAGGCTCTCGCTGTTGAACTTGCAGGCCGTGGAATTACTTGTAACGCAATTGCACCTGGTGTAATCGAAACAGATATGACTAAGGCTATTCGTCCTGAAGTTTACGATATCATTATGCAGACTATTCCTATGGGACGTGCCGGAAAACCTGAAGAAATTGCTGCTGCTGCTGTGTTCCTTCTTAGCGAAGGCGCTGCATATATTACAAGACAGTGCATCGAAATTGACGGTGGTATGTAATTAATATCAGCCGGCTTGCGCGGTGCAGGTCTGCTGATTTTACAACATTGTTTATTTTCCAATAACAAAGATTGCCGGGATTTTTCCAAGTTCCGGCAATTTTTCTTTTTTCCAGTCTGCTATTGTTTTTGTTTTGATATATTCTTCTGCACAGGTAATTCCCGCTGCGATGCAGAGCTTTGTTTTTGGATTCAGTGAATTAAGAATTGTTTCTATCATTTTTGCATTGCGGTACGGTGTTTCTATAAATAGCTGAGTCTGATTTTCGTTCTGAACTTTCTGTTCAAGTTTTTTTAAGGCTTTTATTCTTTGTGGAACTTCTACAGGAAGGTAGCCGTTGAATGCAAAACTTTGTCCGTTAAATCCGCTTCCCATTACAGACATTATTATTGATGAAGGACCAACAAGCGGAATAACCTTGTAGCCGCGCTGCTGTGCAATTGCAACTACATCTGCACCTGGATCGGCAATTGCAGGACAGCCTGCTTCGCTGATAATTCCGACCGGCTTTTTCTGTTTAAGCGGTTCCAGATATTCTCCTATAAATTTACGGTCTGTATGACGGTTTAATTCATAAAAAGTAAGTTCATCTATATCAATTGATTTTTCAACTTTTTTTAGAAAGCGTCGTGCCGAGCGTATATTTTCTACAATAAAGTGTTTAATTTCTACTATTAAATCGTGATTATATGCCGGTAAAACCTGAGAAATTTCTGTTTCGCCCAAAGTTACAGGTATAAGATAAAGCGCTGGTTCCATAGTTCAATTATAGCATTACCTGTTTGTATAATCTAGTTGAGATGATTTCAAAATTCTTGTATTCTTCTACTATATGTTTGGAATTATTCGTATTTTTGTTATTGGAATTATTGTTGGAATGGCAAATGTTATTCCGGGAGTTTCTGGAGGCACTTTAGCTGTTGTCTTCAATATTTATGATAAATTTGTAAATGCAATTACTTTTAATGTAAAAAAATTGTGGGCAAATAAGCGTTTTGTATTTCCTCTTTTGGTAGGAATGGCTTTGGGTGTTTTAATCCTCAGTAAAATTATTACAAAACTTTATGAAAGATTTCCGTTCCAGACAAACTGTTTTTTTACAGGACTTGTTTTGGGAAGTATTCCGCTTTTGCTTTCGCTTGTTTTAAAGCGTGCGCCTGGTTCAGAAAATCAGCCGAAATATTTTACTGTTCCAAGAATTATTGGAATGGTTATTTGTGCCGTTGCCGGTTTTGCAGTTCTTATTTTCTTTGATATGAAGGATTCTTCTATGAGCCGTGATGTTGCAGAAAACATGATTCTGCCGGCAATTACTTTTCCGCTTGTAGTCCGCATTTTTGTTGCAGGTGTTATTGGTGCCGTAGCAATGATTATTCCGGGAATTTCCGGTTCTTTACTCATGCTTATGATGGGTGTTTATACAATCATTATTTCTTCAATTCCGGCACTGTTTGTAAAAGAAACAATGTTTCATGCATTCTTCCTTTTGCTGCCGAATGGAATTGGCGTTTTAATTGGTCTTTTGTGCGGTGCAAAATTAATCTGTTATTTATTGAAGAAAGCTCCGCATCAGACTTATTCAGTTATTTTTGGATTAATCTGCGGTTCGGTGCTTGTTGTGTTTCCAGGGTTCAGAGAATTTTCCGGAGCTGTTAAAATTATATCAGGAATTATTTGTATAATTGCAGGTGCAGCAATGGCTTATTTTTCTTCAAAATTTGAACCTAAAGATAATTAATAGTAAAGATTAGAGGTTTTTATGAGTGATTCAAAATCAGATTTTAAACAGATTATATGTTCAGCAGTAGAAAAATATTTTTCGCAAAAGCAGATTGAATTAGAAAGCGGCTTTGAAAATAAAATTGTAGTTCAGAATGCGCCGGATGCTTCTATGGGAGATTTGGGTTCTCCTATGTTTGTGTTTGCAAAAGCATTAAAAATGGCACCTCCGCAGATTGCAAAAGAAATTGCAGATTTGATTGGCGAAGTTTCTCTCGGAAAAATTCTTGCAGTTGGTCCTTACGTAAATATTAAATTAAACAAGGCAGATTCAGCAGGAAAAATTCTTGAAGCAATTAAAACTCAGGGCGACACTTACGGTTCTTTCAACAGCGAAGGTAAAAAGCCTTTGGAAGGCCGCCGCGTTATGATTGAGTTCTCTTCTCCAAATACTAACAAACCGCTTCATCTTGGTCACGTTCGCAACGACGCACTTGGTGAATCAGTTAGCCGCATTCTTAAGGCTGCTGGTGCTGAGGTTTACAAGGTAGACCTTATCAATAACCGCGGTGTTCATATCTGTAAATCTATGCTCGCGTATAAGCTCTTCCACGAGGCAAACGGCGATACACCGGAATCTCTCGGAATGAAGGGTGACCACTTTGTCGGTCAGTGCTATGTTGAGTTTGACAAATATCTCAAGGGCGAAAAAGATAAGCCTGAAACTGCACATCCTGAAGCAAATCAGATGGCAGAAGATATGCTGATTAAGTGGGAAGCCGGTGATCCTGAAGTTCACGCCCTCTGGGAAAAGATGAACGGCTGGACCTTCGATGGTATGATGGCAACTTACAATCGTACCGGAATCAGCTTTGATAAATACTACTTTGAAAGCGAAACTTACCTTAAGGGAAAAGACGAAATTATGAAGGGCCTGGAAAAGGGCGTATTCTTTAAGGCTGAAGACGGCTCTGTTCGTATTGACGTAACAGACGTTGTAGGTAAGGGTAAGGACGAAGATAATCACGAGAAGGTTTTGCTCCGCAAGGATGGAACTTCTGTTTATATTACTCAGGATATTGGAACTGCAATCAGCCGCCACGACGACTGGGCTTTCAATCAGCTTGTGTATGTTGTTGCAAGCGAGCAGAATTATCACTTTAAGATTTTGTTCCACATTCTCAAAAAGCTTGGCTTTGACTGGGCAGATAAGCTCTACCACCTCAGCTATGGTCTTGTAAATCTTCCAAGTGGTCGTATGAAGAGCCGCGAAGGTACTGTTGTTGATGCTGATGATTTAGTTGATTCACTTCACGCAGATGCACTTGCCGCAATTAAAGAGCGCGGCCGCGACGGTGAAGTAGGCGATGCAGACGAGGTTGCAGAAAAGGTTGCTCTTGGTGCGCTTCATTATTACATGCTTCAGGCTACTCCAATTAAGGATATGCTTTTCAATCCTGCTGAGTCTTTGAGCTTTAATGGAAACACAGGTCCATACTTACAGTACATGGGTGCGCGCATAAACTCAATTCTTGCAAAGGCTGGCGAGGCCGGCGTTGTAGAAGACAGCTCAGAAGCTGCAGTTGCACTTCTTTCAAGTGAAGATGAATGGGCTTTGATTAAACAGCTTGGAGATTATCCAAACGTAATTGCAAAGGCTGCAGAAAATCTTGACCCGAGTGAAGTTGCCGCTTATGTTTACGAGGTTGCAAAGCTGTTCAGTAAGTTCTATCAGAACTGTCAGATTGTAAATGCAGAAAGCAAGCAGTTGGCAGGTGCACGTCTTTACCTGGCAGACTGTACGCTTCAGGTAATCAAGAACGCAATGATGCTTGTTCTTGTACCGTATCTGGAAAAAATGTAACCGGAAAAATCGCGTCTTGATGCAGCGTTGCTGCCGCGGAGACTTAGTAAACTATAGGAGAATAGATGAAAGGATTAATCCTTGCGGGAACAAACAATATTTTTACAGTTGAATGTTCCGATGGAATTGTAAGAAACTGCTCGATTAAGGGAAAAGTTTTAAAATCAGATAAAACTTTTTACAATCCGATTGCGCCCGGCGACATTGTTGATGTCGAAGTTGACCCGATGAATGAACAGAAAGGTCAGGTGCTTTCTTTGCATCCAAGAAAAAATACTTTCTTAAGATGGAATGTAAAGGGCCGTTGTCCTCAGCTTCTTGCAAGTAATCTTGATTATCTGATTCTGGTTACAACTCCAGATGAACCTCCTTTCCGTCCACGTTTTACAGACAGGGCTCTTGCGCAGGCAGAGCACCAGGGAATCACTCCTGTAATTGTCTGCAACAAATGGGACCTCGCAGAAAAAATGCAGACAGACGGAAGAATCAAAGAGTTCGAAGCAATTGAGCGCAGACTTTCTATCTGGCAGGATCTTGGTTATAAGGTTTTAAAAATTTCAGCTAAAACCGGCGAAGGTATGATTGAATTTTCAAATCTTTTGGAAAATCACTTAAGCGCTTTTGTCGGTCAGTCTGGCGTTGGAAAATCCAGCCTTATTAATGTAATGGATAATACCTGTGTTTTAAAAACAGGAAGCCTTTCAAAAAAATACGGGCGCGGAAATCACACGACAACAAAAGGAACCTTAATTCACCTTACCTTAAACGAAACTTTGACCGACGGAATTCAGGGCCGTCATGCAGATATTATTGACACTCCCGGTATCCGCCGTTTTGTATTAGATGATGTTCCGTATAACGAGGTTGCACTTTATTTTAGAGAATTTGAAAAATATATAGGAAAATGTAAATTCGGATTAAACTGCAGCCATACAACGGAACCTGATTGTGCAATTCAGCAGGCTGTGTGCGATGGTGAAATTTCACCGGAACGCTATGATTCCTGGCTCAGAATTGCAACAGAAATAAAAACTGGAAAATTCCTTGAATAAAAAATGAATACTAAAGCGTTAAATGAAATTGATTATTTTAGAATAAGAGATCAGATTGCTGCATTTTGTGCAACACAGGATGCGCAGAAAAATCTTTTGGAACGCATTCCGTTTAAAGACGAAAAAAAAATCAATGAATTAAAAAATCTTGGACGTGAATGTGAAGCCTTTTTAATGGCAACTTCTTCAGGCATAAAATCTTATGAAAGTATAAATCCGTTTTTTTCAATTATAAAAACAGACGGAATGAATCTTTCGCTTGAACAGGTTAAAGTAATTGCTGATTTTATTACAAGCGTAAAATCAATTAAAAAATCAGTTTTGAATGCAGGCGAAAAACTTGAACTTCCAATTCTTACAGACCGCATTCAAAAGCTTCCTGATTTTTCAGAAACCGAAAAGCTTGTTTTCCGCATTATTACACCGGATGGAATTCTGCGCGAGCTTCCCGAAATTGTTGCAATCCGAAAAGAAATTGCTTCGCTGAATGCAAAACTTAAAAACATAATGCAGAAAATTATCAGCGACCCGAAATATCAGAATATTCTTGAAAGCAATGTTCCGGTATTGCGCGGCGACCGTCAGGTGATTGCGGTAAAGGCAGGACTTCAGAATAAGATAAACGGAATTGTTCACGAAGTAAGCCAGAGCGGAAAAACATGTTATGTTGAACCTCAGGAAGCGGTTCTGTGCAGTAACTGTCTTGTCCAGAAAGAAAATGAACTTGAAATCATAATTAAAAAAATCCTGACTGAACTTACTGCTTCTTTGCGGCCTTCAATTCCTTTATTTAAAACTGCAATTCCTGTTATGACAGAAATTGATTCAAGTATTGCAGGTGCAAAATGGGGAATTGAAAACAAATGCGTTTATGCGCTCGAATGTAACACTGAACCGCCAATGCTTATTAAAGCGCGTCATCCGCTTTTGGGAAAAACTGCAGTTCCTATTGATTTGCGTTTTGAACGGAATACAAATGTTCTGATTATTACAGGTCCGAACACCGGTGGAAAAACTGTAAGCTTAAAAACGTTCGCGCTTTTTTCCATGCTTAATCAAAGCGGTTTCCCGATTCCTGCTGCAGAAGGCAGCCGTCTTCTTGTTTTTGATAATGTGTTTGCAGACATTGGTGATGATCAGTCGCTTGAGCAGAGTCTTTCTACTTTCAGCGGCCACATGAAAAATATTGCCGATGCCGTAAATCATGCAACTTCAAAAAGTCTTGTTCTTCTTGATGAACTTGGAAGCGGAACAGATCCTCAGGAGGGAAGTGCAATTGCAATGGCAGTTCTTGATGAATTGATTGAACGAAAAAGTTTTGTTCTTGTTACAACTCATCTTGGCGTTTTGAAAAATTACGGCTATTCAAATTCTTCGTGCGAAAATGCTTCCGTTGAATTTGATGTTTCTTCACTTTCGCCGTCTTACCGGATTATTATGGGACTTCCCGGCGAAAGTCATGCGCTTGATATTGCTCAGAAAAATGGACTTCCGCAAAAGCTTTGCAAGGCCGCCAAAAACTTTATTGCAACTGAACAGACAGACGTTT
>CAMVBP010000048.1 GCA_947165795.1 uncultured Treponema sp. | reverse complement strand
GGTCGCCAATAGCATCCATACTTCCCATACAGGTTCCGTATGCAATACCAGTGCGGCCATTTTTAAGTTCTTCAATAACATCTTCTCCGTCTTCAGCAAGAAGACCAGCCATTTTCAAAGCATCATGAGTAGAAAGAAGACCAAGAATTGCAACACGGCCCATACCGCGAATCTTCTTTCTTGGGAAGCTTGGAATCTCGCCGTCGTAAGGGCAGGCAAGGCGAGTGTTCATTTTTGTATAACGTTCCCATTCCTGCATATAGCGAATCTTATTTTTGCATGTTTTCAAATTTGCATAAGCAGTTTCCCAGTCACGTCCAAGAGCCGAAACCATACCACCACCAGTAACAACTACACGGCGCTTTCCATTAGGTTTTGTAAATTCCATAATATCCTTCCATTTATAATAATTGTTTTCTCTTTAAGGGCGTTCCGCCAGTCCGCAAGCGGCCTGTCGTCGCTACGTTGCGGGTTCCGCATTCGCTCCATTCCTGCGCTCGAAACTCGCTCCGGAATTGTTGCCAAAGGCAACAACCCTCCACATCGCTAACGCATTTGAAAATCATATCTAAAAATCAAGGTTATTTCAACTAGAAAGGCTTTACAATAATCCCGTTACCAATAATCACGTTATCTTTGTACAAAACTGCGGATTGGCCTGGTGTTACTGCGTACTGTTCAACGTCAAAAGAAATTTTCCACGGCTGACCTTTGTATTCAGTTTTATCATCTTCTGCCGGGATATAACGTTCAACTTTTCCGATTGCCGTTTTGCTTCTCAAACGAATCTTTACGCTTGCTTCAAAAGCTTCATTTGGTTCAACACCTGCGGGCCACACAAAATCATCTGCAATAAGGCTTATGGAATTCAATTCACTTTTTTCTGCAAGGACAATTTCGTTTGTTTTTGCATCAATCTTTTTTACGTAATACGGAACAGGACCTGCAACACCAAGACCGCGGCGCTGACCGATGGTGTAATGTTCAATTCCTTTGTGCTGACCTAAAACCTTTCCTTTAGTATCAACAAAATTTCCCGGAATCGATTCTTTATCACCAAAAAGAGCATCAATATATTTTATGTCAATAAAATCCTGGCTTTCCTTTCTGTTTGCTGCAGTAAGATTTGCTTTAGCCGCAAGTTCAAAAACTTCAGATTTTTTTACGTTTGCAAGCGGGAAGCGTACCTTTTCAAGAATATCACTTGGAACCCTGCACAAAAAATAAGTCTGATCTTTAGATTCATCAGAAGCGCAAGCAATCATACAAGGCCGCTTATCAGAATTCCAAAGACCTTCAACCGGGCGCACAATTTTTGCATAATGACCGGTACAAAAATAATCAAAATCAACTTTAAGCTTTTTAATGCCTTCAAGAAGCGCACCGAATTTTATAAAACGGTTGCAGCGAATACACGGATTCGGAGTTTTTCCGGAACGATATTCCGAAGTAAAATAATCCAAAACCTGTTTGTTGTATTCTTCGCTTACATCAATAACGTGATATTCAATTCCATATTCAGCGCAGAATTTTTTACAGTCGTCAATATTTTCCTGTTCATCAGGACTGTAACATGCATCATGAAAAGCTTTTTCTGCTTCAACAACAGGAATATGGCCATCCCACACAGACATAGTTACACCAATAACCTTACAGCCGCGCTCTTTTAAAAGTAAAGCCGTTAAAGTAGAATCAACACCGCCGGACATTCCTACAGCAACAGTAGAACCCGGTTCCGGCAAATCCAGCTCTATAAAATCCATTTGTTTTTCCAATTAATTAATTTTTCTTCATGTAATCAGCAATAGTTACGCTGTCAAGAAATCCAAGAATGCGTTTGTTTAGTTCTGCCCAGAGAGGAAGTGTCCTGCATTCAGCAACACGATCACATTCAGGAGCGCCTTCGTTAAGGCAGGCAACAGGAGCAATGGAAACTTCGGTAAGTCTAAGGATTTCCCCGATTTTATATTCAGAAGGTTTTCGGCTTAATTTGTATCCGCCGCCTTTTCCGTGCATTGTAGAAACGAGTCCCTGCTTAGACAAAAGATTCATTATTGCTTCAATGTATTTTTGAGAAATATTCTGTCTTGCAACAATATCCTTTAACGGGATATACGAATTTGCATCCTGTTCTGCTAAATCAATCATTACGCGGAGTGCGTATCGTCCTCTTGTAGAAACCATCATAATAAAATAATAATATCAGCAAAAAAGAAAAAACTCAACATATCTACTATGATAATAGGTTTTATTGATTTTGTTCGCAAAAAGACTTCCGTTGCACGAATCTGAAAAGTCATGGGTTACGGGTAGCGCCGCTTGTAGCGTAAGCTCGCTAGGACCGTAAAATGACTTTTCATCTTCGTTCCACTCGCGTCTTTTTGCGAACAAAATCAAGAATACATTTTTATAAATATTACGGGTTAGTGAAAGCTTTTTTTATATGTATTATTTTATAAGATAGTTTCTGACATAATTCTTTTTCAAAAAGACTTCCGTTTCACGAATCTGAAAAGTCATGGGTTACGGGCAGCGCCGCTTGTAGCGTAAGCTCGCTAGGACCGTAAAATGACTTTTCATCTTCGTTCCACTCGCGTCTTTTTGCGAACAAAATCAAGAATACATTTTTATAAATATTACGGGTTAGTGAAAGCTTTTTTTATATGTATTATTTTATAAGATAGTTTCTGACATAATTTTTTTTCAAAAAGACTTCCGTTTCACGAATCTGAAAAGTCATGGGTTACTGGCAGCGCCGCTTGTAGCGCAGGCTCGCTAGGACCGTAAAATTTACATATTTTTTGATAAAAATGAGAAGTTTTTAAGGTGATAAATATAAGAATCGAGTTTATAATTAATAAAAAACGAGGGAAAAAATTATTTTATTTTGTTTTTAATCTTAAACAAGATTTTTGTAAAAAGGTTGAAATAAAATTTCGTGAAACTATAGATTCATTAATTCCTTATCATGTAGCGTTATTTCATGAACTTACACATTTTTCAGATGTACTAGATACAGACGATAATTATGATTATTCCAGTGGAATAATTCCCGAAGATGTGCCTAAATTAACACGACTTAAAACTGCTCAATGTTGGCAATATTTTTATTCGTATTGTTTTTAAGGATGTAATATGAAAATAAGATTTTTTTTGACTATTTTTTGTTTGATTAGTGGGATTTCTTTTTCTCAATCGATGAAAGGATTATCTATTGATTTAAAGGTCATTGATCATACTATAGATTCAAAAGTAATTTTAATAATAAAAAATGAAACGGATAAGGAAATTTCTATTCCTGAGATTATGCTGAGAAATAATTACATGTCTTATAATTATTTTACTTTTAGATCTGAAATGCCAGAGTTAAGTGCTGTTTCACCCAAGTATGCTGGGGATTACCATATTTTCACTGAAGATGAATTAAAACGTGTAAAAAAAATAAATCCAAATAAATCGATAGAAGTAGAATATAATATTATAGATTTTTATATTTTTGATGATGAAATGTATTCGGTTCAAAAAGTGCAATATCATGGTCCATTAGGTACAACCGATGCAAGATTAATCTATTTTGAGTCAAATAATAATATGAATTACTTCACAGTTTCTATGAATATAAGAAAGGAAGAAAATTTACTTATAGCAAAATTAAAATATGAATTTAAATGTAAAGATAAAAAATATATTCCAAAATCTTATTTTACCAATACTGTCAACTTAAGTAATGAATATTTTAAGATAGAAATCAATAACAAATCAATTCAATATAACGGTATTGTTGGTGATTCTTTTGGAGCAAAAAATTTAATAAAAAATTTAAGAGAATGTAATTATGGTGACATAATTGAAACTGAGGTAATTTTAAATAATTTTTATGATATTCCTGATGAAATAAAATCATATAAAATTCAATACTCTGGTGAACTTGGTGTTGCAGAATGTATTTATCCAATTTCCCACAAATAATAATTTGCAGGGAGATAGCAAAAAATACTCAGATTTTGCCATAAAATCAGTGTAAAGCTGGTAGAAATAAGGGATTTTTAAGGTGCTAAACCTGAAAATCAAGTTTATAATTAATAAAAATGGAGGGGTTCAGCAATGATTAAAAAAAAATTTTTTTTTATTTTTATTCTCTTGAATCTAGTATTTGCATATGCACAAGAAACCGATTATTTTTACAGTTTAGTTGATCAATTAAAATATTCCGATATTATTGGATATAAAATTTATGATTTTAATAAAGGAACCCATGATTTTTCACAAGGAGAATTATTTAATGTTTCGCAAGCAGAAAATTTTTTTGCAATTTTAGGAGATGGATTTGTTAAAATAAAATCTTTATCTACAGGAGAAGATTTTTATACAAGGTCAGGATATGTTTTTTTTGATGAAAAATTCAATCTTCTCTTAATGCCAGGATATGAGCTTTTTCATAATGAAACTAATAAATTTATTGAAAAAGTTGAAATATCCCGCAGTGGGATTATGAAAATTTTTTTTGAAGATAAAGAGATTTGTGAAGTACAACTAAAGCTTTATGTACCTACTCAAAACAGCAAAATAAAATGTGATGGAAATAGATATAGTTTTTCAGAAGTCAAAGAAATAACTGAACAAAGTGAGTTTATTCAAGGCTTTCTGGAAATGTCAAATGTAGATAGGGTTGGTGTTCTTATTGAACTGCAAAATGTTTTATTGAAGCTGGTTGAAAAAAAAATAATTTCTCAGGAAGTATATCAGTATGATTTAATTCTTTGCAAAGAACTTTTTTGTATATATTTACATTATTCTGGAGAAAATTTGTTAATTTCTTTTTCTGAACAGACAATAGATAATCAGGAATTGATTTATGCAAAGGAAATATTACAACGACTAATTTTAGAATAAAATTAGTTCCTGTCTTTTATTATTAATAAAAATCCCTGCTTGATTTGGACACAATCGTTTTGGGGTGAATTATCTGATATATTATCTTTCTTGAAATTTAAAAAAAATGATTTCCGCAGATATAAATTTTATTTTGTTGAAAATTCGCAGAAATGCGCATATAATTTAAGAAAAATGTTTTTTGAGAGGAAAAAAAATGGACGTACATAATTTAATGGAAGATGTAGTTGCAAAGGCTGTAAATGACCTTTATGAGCGCATTAAAAAAGAGAATGCAGAATGGCTTACTTGTGACTGCATGAATTGCCGCTTAGATACAATCAGTTATGTTCTTAATAGAATTCCTCCAAAATATGTTGTTTCTGGAAGGGGAGTTACTCATACAGTTGCACAGACTACAAATTCTCAGACATTCGCAGATGTTGAAGCAATCGCGTTTGAAGGTGCAAAAATTGTAAGTGCAACAAAGCGTCCGTTCCATACAAACAAGCGTAATGAATGTACTATCGAAGCAAATAAAAAACCTTCTTATAATTTCCCTCATTTTACAGGCGAAATTCTTGATGGTACAACTTTTGAACCGGTTATTGGCGCTTCTATTCTCTTAAAATGTGATGGCGAAGTTGCAGAAATGATCGATAAAACCTGGATGAATCCTGTAACAACCTGGAAGAGTACACACGGAAGTTATTCTTTTTGGGTAAAACCATTCCCGGCAAAACAGGCCGGCCACACAAAAACCTATAAATTTACTCTCGAAATTTCAGCAGAAGGGTATGAACCGACTGTTAACCATTTTGAAATTTCAGTAAAGAGCGAAAATCAGAACAGAACAGGAATAGATACAACAATTTCTTATAAATTAAGTGAAATTCTTCTCTTTAAAAAAGAAGAATAGTTTGTTATTTTTCTTTTCTTCATGAATTATATTGATATTTAATCATATTCACACCTTATTTTATTTGTGCTAAAATCATTGCATGAAAAAAACAAATGCAATGCGAATTCTCGACGGCCTTGGAATTTCTTACGAAGCTGCAGAATATGATGACGATGGTGAACACGAACTTGCAAAAGGCGCAGCACTGCGTATGGCAGAAAAACTGAACGTAGCACCGGAAAATGTTTTTAAAACCATTGTAATGCGGACAGAAACAAAAGAAATCTGTGTATTCTGTCAGAGTGCCGTAAGCGAAATTAATCTTAAAAAAGCAAGACAAAATGCAGGCTGCAAGGAAATTAATCCTGTAAAACCGGAAGAATTACTGGCATTAACAGGTTATATCCGCGGAGGCTGTACTCCAATCGGAATGAAGAAAAAATTCAGAACTTTTATAGATGATTCAATAAATCAATGCGAAAAAGTCTGCATAAGCGGCGGGCAGCGTGGAGTTCAAATAAAAATTGCTCCTGCTGACCTTATAAAAGCCACCGATGCAGTTGTCTGCGATTTAAAAATTAATTAAGCCGGAGGAAAATATGAGCGAAAAAATCAGAGAAAGAAAAGAAATACCGGAAAGCGATAAATGGAATTTATCTTCAATATATAAGTCAGATAAAGAGTGGGAAAAAGATCTTGCTGTGCTTCCAGAGCTTGCAAAAAAGGCTGCAGGTTTTAAAGGAAAACTTGGAGAATCAAAGGAAAGTCTCTTAAATGCTTTTAAATCATATGAAGCAATTCTTTTAAAACTCGAAACTGTTTATCATTATGCTTCTTTAAGACATTATGCAGACGAAGGCGATTCTTTTGCAACAGAAATGGAAGGAAAAGCAATGATTGCTTATACTCAAATTTCTGCTGATTTAAGCTTTTTTGAAAGCGAACTTCAGACTATTAATGAAGAAGAATTAAGAAAATGGATTTCTGAGGAAGATTTTGCCGCTTACAGGATTTATGTAGAAAAACAGATTTACAAGAAGAAGTATATTCTCAGCGAAAAAGAAGAAAGAATTATGAGTTTACAGATGCAGTCTGCACAAACTGCCGATTCTGCATTCAGTATGCTTACAAACGTAGATTTAAACAAAAATTTCGGAACAATTAACGTTGAAGGCAAGGAGCTTCCGCTTACTCAGAGTACATTCTCAACCTTAATAAAAAATCAGGACCGCAATGTCCGCGAAAAAACATATAAGCAGTTTTATAAAAAATTCGAAGAATATCAGAATACAATTGCTGCATTATATGCAGGAAGCGTGAATCAGGATGTATTTTCTACAAAAGTACGCGGCTTTAACAATTGTCTGGAAGCAGCACTTTTTTCTAACAAAGTTCCTGTTTCAGTTTACAAAAATCTTATAGAATGCATTCATAAAAATCTTCCGGCACTCCACGAATATTATAGCCTTAGAAAAAAGATTCTTGGAGTAGAGGAACTCAGACATTACGATGTATATGTTCCGCTTGTAAAATCGGTAACAGTAAAAACAAAATACGACGAAGCAGTAGAAATCTGCAGAAAGGCTCTGGCTCCATTAGGAAAGGAATATACAGACCGCCTTTGCGACGGCCTTTTAAATGGCTGGGCCGACCGTTACGAAAATCAGGGAAAACACAGCGGAGCATTTTCGAGCGGAGCCTATATTGGCGAACCTTACCTTTTACTGAATTATGATGAAAACGATATAAGGGATGTGTTTACAATGGCTCACGAGGGCGGACACAGCATGCACAGCTGGTATTCTGTTCATAATAATCCGTTTATGTGCTATGACTACACAATTTTTGAAGCCGAAGTTGCTTCAACCTTTAATGAAGAACTTGTTTTCCAGTATTTGCTTGCAAATGCTGAATCAGAAGATATGAAAAAATATCTTCTTGCAATGCGTGCAGACGATATTCTTGCAACCTTGTATCGTCAGACAATGTTCGCAGAATTTGAATTAAAAACACATGAGCTTGTAGAAGGTGGAACTCCGCTTACCGCAGAAAACTGCCGCAAAATTTACAGGGAACTTCTTGAACTTTATTTTGGAAAAGAAATGGTTTTTGAAGACAATTCTGATCTTGAAGGTTTAAGAATTCCTCATTTTTATTCTGCATTCTATGTTTACAAATATGCAACAGGAATTTCTGCCAGCATTGCACTTGCAACAAGGGTAAGAAACGGCGGAGACGCAGAGCGCGAAGATTACTACAAATTCTTAAAGAGCGGAGGTTCGCGTTATCCAATAGAAAGTCTTAAGCTTGCCGGAGTTGATATGTCTAAAACAGAACCGGTTCAGGCTGCCTGCGACGAATTTAAGAAAATTATTGCAGAATTAAAGAATCTGTTGGATAATTAATATGTTATGAAACGTGTTGCGCTATTTGTTCATAACCTCACAGTCGAATACTCACTTACTGTTGCCCAGGGAGTTGCCTCTTATTATACGGAAGATAAGAATGTAAAGCTTATCCTGGCACAGACAAATCAGCCTCATTATCCTTACGGACTTTATGAATATCAGTACTGGGCTTCTGCTGAGCTTTTAAAAGCCGAAGATATTGATTTAATAATTATTATTTCCAGCGCTTACCAGACTTATACTTCACCGGCTGAATTAAAATCTTTTATAGAACCTTTTACAAATAAGCCTATAGTTTCTATAGCTGTAGATTTTCCTTTTGTAAAAACTTATCATACAATCAGCGATTGCGAAACGGCTTATGACAATGTTGTGGAACATCTGGTAAAGGTTCACGGCTGTAAAAATATTGCTTTTCTTTCTGCAACAAAAACAGATTCAAAAGAAGCTCTGGTTCGTTTTGAAGCCTATAAAAAAGCACTTAAAAAGCATAACCTTAAATTCAATCCTGATAATGTTCTGGAAGGCTATTTTATTAGGGAAGCAGCCTATAACATTACAATGGATAAATATAAATGCAAGGAAGACGTAAAATTTGATGCAATTATTTCTTCCAATGATTTTATGGCCGAAGGCTGCATGAAGGCCCTGCAGAAAATAGGCGTAAAAATTCCTAAAGACGTTAAGATTGTCGGTTTTGATGATATAATGCGGGCTTCTTTTACGACGCCGTCTCTTTCTACAATAAATCAGGATATAAGCGGCCACGGTTACGAAGCTGCAAAAATTGCATATAAATTGCTGAGCGGACACGAAGTTCCTTACGAAACAAAAATTCTTGCTGAACCTATTTACCGCCAGTCCTGCGGCTGTGTAAAAACTTCCAATACATCGTTTATGAGCAGGAATCAGGCCGGAAAAATTGTAGAAAATCATCATATAAATTCCAATACAATAGAAGAATATACGGAATATTCTAAAGATGTTGTAGGAATTTACACGTTAATAGATACCTTCCATACAAATCATACTCTTAAAGAACTTTTTAATTCTTTGCCGGAAATAACTTCGCAGATGAAATTTTCTTCTATGGCAGTTGCGCTTTATGAAGAACCGGTTTCGTTTAAGAAATACGAAGATATAAAAATTCCGGATAAAGCATATTTAAGGGTTTATATAGACAATAATAAACAGATAATTCCTTATGATGAAGAAGGAATAGAAACAAATCCTCATAAAAGTCTAATTCCAAAGAATTTTGCTTCTAAAAGGGCAGGGACTTTTATAGTTCATCCGATTTTTTCGGGCGAAAAACAGTATGGCTACATAATCGTTCAGCCTACAAACTTTAAATTTCAGATGCATCATGTTTATCTTAAATTAATTATAAACGCCATAGCAAATGCCTACGACTTTGACCAGACATTAACAAAAAATGAAGTCCTTACAAACCGCAATGAAAAGCTTCTTAAAAATAATCAGATATTGAATTTTCAGAACAGCATAGATGAACTTACGCAGGTATTAAACCGCCGCGGCTTTATGGATAAGGCAGAAAAAGAGCTTAAAAAAGCCGTTAAAAATGGAAACAACGGAATGGTTTTCTTTGCAGATATGGACGGCCTTAAAAAAATAAATGATAACTTTGGTCATAAAGTCGGCGACATTGCAATTCAGACAGAAGCAAGGGTTTTGCAGGAAGCTTTCCGCGCCACAGATATAGTAGGCAGACTCAGCGGTGATGAATTTGCAGTAGTTTCTGTAGGATTAACAAAAGAATATATTCCTGCAATAAGAAAACGCATTGACCATCTGAATAAAGTATATTCAATAGAAGCAGAACTGCCTGTTACACTTTCTTTAAGCCTCGGCTACGTTCCGTTTACAACGGAAAAAGCAGATTTAGAAGAATTATTGTCTTCTGCAGATCAAAAATTATATGAAGAAAAAGAAATAAAACACGCCTCGCAAGGCAATAAATAAAAACTGCTGTTTTTATTTAATCACTTTTTACTAAAGTTTTAACTGTTTTTCTCCGATATTTTTAAAGTAGTATTATACAATAATTGCATTTACTGCCAAACCGTGCTAAAATTAATTGGGTGCGTAAAAAGTAGGAGACAAGTGAATTGAATAAAGCAGAATTTAAAACATTTTTATCAGCTGTTCCAAAGGCGGAGCTGCACCTACATTTAGAAGCAGTACTTACTCTTAGTGGAATTAAAAAACTTTATAAAACCAAATTTAATAAGGAAATGACTAAAGAAGAGCAGAAGGAGCTCTTTTCTTATAACGATTTGAATGGCTTTATTCAGTCATTTTTAAAAATTCAGGGAATGTATTCTTCTGTAGAAGACTTTAGAATTGTTTTTGATGAATTAAAGAAATATCTTGTTAAAAACGGAATTACTTACGCAGAAATTTTCTTTGCACCAACTGCATTCCTTAAAATGGGCTTTAAATACGAAGATATGGTTCGTATTTTCCATGAAAAAATTACAGAAATCAAGAAAAAGACAGGAATTGTAATTAAGCTTTTGATGGATGTAAGCCGTACATTCGGATGCGAAAATGCAATGAATAACTATAATCTTTTAAAGCAGTTCCCATGCGAAGACATAATTGGAATTGGTCTTGGCGGCGCAGAAAGCAAAGGACCTGCAAAAGACTTTGCACCTGTTTATGAGCTTGCACACAAAGACGGTTTCCATGCAGTTGTTCATGCCGGAGAAGATGTTGGACCTGAATCTATCTGGGATTCCATAAATTATCTTCATACTGAACGTATCGGTCACGGAGTTACTGCAATTCAGGACGAAAAACTTATGGAAGAGCTTAAAAAAACAAAGCTTCCTATAGAAATTTGTATTACATCAAACACATTTACTAAGAAAATAGTTCAGAAAGCAAAGGACCACCCGGTAAGAACCTTCTTTGACCGCGGAATTCCTGTAAATATTAATACAGACGATCCTGTTTTCTTTAAGACAACACTGCTCGATGAATTATGGATTTGTCACAACGATTTGAACTTTACAATGGACGAAGTAAAAGAACTTGTAAAAAACAGCTTCCGACAGTCGTTCATGAGTGATTCAGATAAAAAAGCGGCAGTAAAAGCTGTAGACGAAGCCTGGAAATAATAAGGAAGGAGGGGAAAGCCTTCCCCTCGGTTCAAACCTTCGGTTTTTCCC
>CAMVBP010000047.1 GCA_947165795.1 uncultured Treponema sp. | reverse complement strand
TGTCATTGATATTTCAAATGTTGCACTTTTCTGCAGTCAGGAAGCGCAGATTGAAGGCGGCATGAAAAATGTAATACGCGTTTTAATTCACACATATATTAAGAAAAATCAGAAAAAGCATAATGTTTATTTAAACGGCGCAGAAAAATTACGTCCGGATTACTCGGAAAATAATTAATTATTCAGCAGTTTTGGAAGGTTTATATGAATATTTGGTTTGCAAGTATGGAATGTGCAGGAATAGCAGAAGCGGGTGGAGTAAAAAACGTTACGTTTTCGCTTTGCAAGGAATTTGCAAAAGCCGGCCACAAAGTAACACTTTTTATACCTGTTTTTAAATGTTCCAGCTTTGACATTATTAAAGACCTCAAGGATGTTAAAGAAAATCAGAAAATTTCCATATGCGGAAAAGAAGAAATCGTAAAATATCAGCAGGCAACATGCACTTCGGGAAATTTCAATGTTGTGTTTATTAAACACAAGTCTTTTGAAGAAAAAGAAGCAATTTATACTTACACTGCAAATGAACAGAAAAAAAATCCTTTATGCGTAAAGGGCCACGGTCATACAGATACTTTATTCATGGATACACTTTTTCAGAAATCTGTGTGCAGTTATGCAAAAATCTGTTCAGATTTACCGCAGATTATTCACTGTCAGGATGCAGCAACGGCTTCCTTACCGTCTTTTGCCGAAAACACTCCTGAACTAAAGAACGCAAAATGTGTGGTAACAATTCATAATGCAGGACCTGCTTACCATCATGAATTTTCAAGTCTTGGTGAAGCAGCGTGGTATACAGGCCTTTCGGAACAGCTTTTGCATAAATCCTTGAATAACGGAAAAGTCGAGCCGTTTTTACTTGCCGTTAATTCAAAGGCCTATCTTTCTACAGTTTCTGAACAATATGCAAAGGAAATAACCGATCCTCTTAATGCTGATATTACTGAAAACCTTTCTAAAATATTTGCAAAAAAGAAGGTTGAAATAAAAGGAATTACAAACGGTTTTGATTTTGAACGTTATGATCCTACAGATACAAAAAAATCAAAGCTTCCTTTTACATTTAATCCGCTTACTTTAGATCTTGAAGGCAAAAAACTCTGCAAAAAATATTTTGTAGAAAAAATCGCCTGTTCAAAGAAATTTAAATGTGAAGGAATCAAAAAATTCGGAACTCTTGAATGTTCAAAAAATCTTGATGACGAAATTTTTATTGCTTACCACGGAAGAATTACTACACAAAAAGGAATTTCTGTTCTTGTAAATACAATTCCAACAGTTTTAAGCAATTTTAATAACGTAAGCTTTATAATTGCAGGGCAGGGCGAAAGCAATCTTGAAAATTCCGTGATTGAATTAACAGAAAAATTCCCGGGAAAAGTTATTTTTATGAACGGATATAATCAGGAAGTAGTACGTCTTCTTACAGCTTCCAGTGATTTTATTACACTTCCTTCGTTTTTTGAACCTTGCGGACTTGAAGATTTTACAGCACAGGCATATGCAACGATTCCGATTGCACACCGAACAGGCGGCCTTACAAAAATTCAGGACTCAAAAACAGGATATTTATACAATAACAATAACGAAGCGTCTTTAAGTCTCATGATTTGCCGCGCTATATGCATAAAACTGTATAAACCGGAGCTTCATGAACAGATAATTAAAAACGGTTCAGAAAGTGTACAGACAGAATATTTATGGGAAAATGTGATTGAGAAAAAATATCTTCCGTATTTTGAAGAAATTTTGAATTTTTCTTAAAATCACTATTGACCAAAAATCTAAAATACTATAGATTATGAAAACCTAAGAAATAGGTAATGCTGCTTTAGCTCAGCTGGTAGAGCACGTGATTTGTAATCTCGGGGTCGTGGGTCCAAATCCTACAAGCAGCTTTTAAGGGGAGTTCGCATAGCGGCAATTGCAAGGGACTGTAAATCCCTCGGCTCACGCCTCCAGAGGTTCGAGTCCTCTACTCCCCATGTTTTGCTGGTCTACTGTGGATCAGCTTTTTTTTTGCAAGGGGAAATTTTTGTGAAAGTTAGATTTTGGGGCGTTAGAGGATCTTTACCAACTCCACTTACTCCAGAACAGATTCAGTCAAAAATAATGGCTGTCATTCAGCGCATTAAAGTTGAAGACTTGGAAAGCGTTGAGTCCCGTGCCAGATTTGTTTCTACATTGCCTGACTGGATTTATGGAACGACTGGCGGAAATACGTCCTGCATTGAATTAAAAACAGATAAATCGGAAATCATTCTTGATGCCGGTACCGGAATAAGAGTTTTAGGTAAATCAAAAAATCTTCCAAAAAATAATCACTACCATCTTATATTTACTCATTTCCATTGGGATCATGTTCAGGGATTACCTTTCTTTGATCCTGCTTATAATCCTTCTTCTGTTTTTGACGTATATTCAGCTCATGATAATACAGAAACTTACCTGCGCGAGCAGATGAAAACCCCATATTATCCGGTTCCATTTGATGCATTTACTAAGAATTTTACTTTTCATAAGGTTGAACCGGAAAAAGAATTCTATATCGACGATGTAAAAGTTAATTTAAGCCCTATGTCTCATCCTGGAGTTTCCTACAGCTATTCGTTTGAGCATGAAGGAAAGAAATTTGTTTATGCAACAGATGTTGAATTGAAAATTCAGGATTTTTCAAACATTCCGAATGGAGAAAATGTATTCCGCAATGCAGACTGCATAGTTCTCGATTCTCAATACACAGTAGAAGAAGCTTACCGAAAGGAAAACTGGGGACATTCAGCCTTCTGTTATGCTATAGATTTTGCAGTTCACTGGAATATTAAAAAACTCTATCTTTTCCATCATGAACCGACTTATGATGATAAAAAAATAAATTCAATTCTTCAGGCCGCAAGATGGTACGCACAATACATTGACCACTCAGAAATTGAAATTTATATAGCGAAGGAAGATCAAGAGATAGAAATATGACAATAGAAAACGGAGATTTTACAGTTCTTGATTATTCTTTTTCTAAAAAGGAACTTTTTCTTCTTGCAAGATACCTTAGAACAAAACAGGAAGAATTACCTCAAGGACTGGAAGTTTTCTATAAATCTCTGGAAGATGCAATTTACAACACACTTTCACTTGAAGAGGTAAAAAAATTTTATTCATGAAAAAAATTATAAGAATTGTACTTGCAGTATTTTTTTTAATTCTTGCAATGTTTGTTTCAGCCCTTTTGATTTTCCGTACACAATTCTTTCCTGTAGAAAAAAATGAACTTGGATTAGATATAATAGGCGAAACAAGAATAGAAATTCCTTACGGAACCTCTGTTGCACAGACTGCAAAAATATTAAAAGAAAATAACCTCATCAAAAGCGAAAAAGCCTTTTATTATTCTGCGAGATTTCCTGTTATATTAAAAATATTCTTTCCAAACCGCGAAATTAAAGCATTTACATTAAAAAGCGGAACCTACAAAATTTCACCTCTGATGGACATTATAGAAATTCAGGAAGTTTTATCTTCTGCACAGACTGAATTTATTATTGTTTCTGTTCCGGAAGGCTATACAATTAAAAAAATTGCAAATTTACTTGAACAGAACGAAATCTGTACTTCAATTGATTTTATAAATACCTGCCGCAATATTGCACTTCCACAGGAATATGGAATTCCTTCAGAAACAATTGAAGGCTATCTTTTCCCGGATACATATTATCTAACAAAGGGAATGGGTGCAGAAACCGTCGCAAAAATGATGGTCGATAACTTCTTTGAAAAAATTAAAACAGTTGAAAACCTTTCAGATCAGACTCCCGAAGAGCTTTTTGAAACTGTAAAACTAGCTTCAATTGTAGAACGCGAGTACAGGGTAGCTGACGAAGCACCTCTTATTGCAAGCGTATTTAAAAACCGACTTGCACACAGCATCGGGCTTTATTCATGTGCAACAGTAGAATATATCCTCACCGAAATTCAGGATAAACCTCATCCAAACGTTATCAAAATTGAAGACACAAGAATTGATAATCCATACAATACATACCTGTATGCAGGACTTCCACCGGGACCAATTTCTAATCCGGGCCTCGTTGCACTGAATGCCGCAACAAATACACCAAAAACCTCTTATTATTTCTTCCAGGTTGCCGATGCAGAAGAAGGAAAGCATGTTTTCAATACAACCTTTGAAGAACATAAAATTAATCATAACCTTTATACTAAAAACTAGTTAAAAAAATAAGGAAAATACTTGGCAGGCTATATTTCTAACGAAACAATAGAACAGGTCCTCAATACTACTGATATAGTTTCGGTAATAGGTGAGTATACCCGTTTGGAAAGACGAAGCGGGAATGACTGGTGGGGATGTTGTCCTTTTCATGGAGAAAAAACTGCTTCTTTTCATGTAGATTCCGATAACAAATTTTTCCATTGTTTTGGCTGTCATAAAGGCGGAAACGTTATTTCCTTTATTATGTAAATGGAAAAGCTTCCGTATGCAGAAACTGTTACCCAGCTTGCTAAAAAGAACGGAATAGAAGTTAAATATAAATCAGGTTATTCCCAGTCGGAAGATTATAAAAAGAATGATGACGTAAACCAGATAATTGACCTTTATGAACGAACAGCCTCTATGTTCAATTATCTTTTACTTGAATCTCCGCAGGGAAAAGACGCGCTATCATATATAACAGGACGGGGAATAACAAAAGAAACAATCGAAAAATTTAAAATCGGTTATTCTCCTGCAGACAGAAAATGGCTCAGAAACTTTCTTAAGAGTAAAAATTTTTCAGACAGTTTTTTGGATAAATCAGGACTTTTCAGTAAAAAATATCCCGATACTTCATTTTTTTCAGACCGCCTTATGTTTCCTATTTTTAACCGCAACGGACAGGCTGTAGCATTTGGAGGAAGAGTCCTTCATCCTAAGGGAGATAACGATCCTAAATATTTAAATTCCGGCGAAATGATTCAGTACAAAAAGCGCGAAACACTGTATGCCTTCAATTTTGCAAAAAATGCGATCCGCGAAAATAAAGCAATTATTTTATGCGAAGGTTATATGGACTGTATTGCATATCACCAGTGCGGAATTAATTATGCTACTGCACCTCTCGGAACAGCGCTTACAGAAGAACAGATAAAAATGATCCGCGGATTTGTAGAAACAGTTTACCTTTCTTTTGATTCGGACGGGGCTGGTCAGAATGCAACTATGCGTGCAATCTTAATGTGCCGCAAATTCAACCTTACGGTAAAAATAATTATAATAAAAGGCGGAAAAGATCCTGCCGAAATTATGCAGAAATTCGGCGCAGAAAACTTGACGATGCAGGTTAAAAACGCTATATTAGATAGCGATTATCTTATAAATAGACTAGGTGAAAAATACCCTATTGAAACTCCTGAAGGAAAAGCTAAGGCAGCCTTGGAGTATTTTCAATATGTTGATTCGCTGCAGTCTGATATTCAAAAAGAATCCTGCCTTGAACAGTTAGGACAGGCATTCAATCTAAAACCGGAGGCTGTTAAAAGAGATTTTGAAAATCGGAATCTAGCCCGTGAGCGCACAAATATCCGGCAGACTAACAATCAAACACAACAAGACACTCAAATTAAACTTGATGCCCAGCTAAGAGGTTTAATTGCAGTTACTGCTGACCTGAACCAGTTTAAGGTTTTGCAAAACGAGCTTACGGAAGAAGATTTTACTAATCCTTATGCCAGAAAGTTTTACAAGGTGTTGGAAAGTTGTTTTTCTGAACAAATTTTTACACTGCACGATATTCTTGATCGTTGTGATGATCCGCAACTATCAAACCTTATAACGGAGGCTGTTTCATCAGGGGCTTATCAAAGTGACAAAGTTGGTGAAATCTTACGGGACACCATTAATTTTATAAAAAGAAAAAAACTTGAAGACCAGAGAGACAGGCTGAAAAAAAGAATCGGAGAATTTGTAGCAGTAACAGATGATGACAGATAATTACTCGATACACTTATATTACAAAAACAGGAACTGGACTTAAAAATCCGCTCTTTAGGAAGTAGGTAGCACTTTTATGGATGTAAAAAGCGACTTGGCTTTAGCAGCAAATCCTGCAGTAGAAAAACTGCTTGAATTTGCAAAATCAAAAAAAATATTATCGTGGGACGATATAATTGAATATTTAGGACAGGAATTCGTTAATTCAGACGAACTGATGGAACCTGTATTAAAATTATTAAAGGACATTGACCGTGAACCTGTAGAAACAGATCTTATTGAACCAGATGTATCTGACGAGCCAGATGAAATGACTGAAGAAGAATTAATGCTTGAAGACGATGACGATGAAAGCATGATTCTTGATCAGGATGACGATGACGTTACAGATGAAGATGCAGAACTTACAGAAGAAGTTGAAGTTTCAGGTTCTTCTAAGAATAAACTGGTAAACAGCGACAAAGACTCTGCAATTGATGATCCAATCAGACTGTATTTAAGGGAAATTGGACGCGAAAATCTTTTAACTGCCGAACAGGAAGTTGAACTTTCTAAAACAATGGAGCAGGGCAACGATATAATAAAAGCTGTTATAAAAAATTCCGGCATTATGATTCCTGAATTTTTTGCAATTGCGCAGAAAGCCTTTACAAGAATTGACCTTCATGAACCTGGAAAAACAAGAAAGGAAATCAATGAAGAAATGGCAGATAAGCGCCGCTTAAAGAGTTCTTACGGAGAATTTATTAAACCTGTTCTTTCAGAAATGAAAGTTTACATGGCTCTTAAAAAGCAGCTTTTTGAAGCTGAACAGTCAAGTGAAATTTTCCAGAACCAGGAACTTATTGCTTTAAGGGAAAAAATTCTTCCTGAACTCAGAAAAGTTGATATTCAGACCGAAGAGCTTGATAAATTTACACAGAAATACCGTGAAGCAACAATCAAAATTGAAGAATATCACCAGAAGCAGGAAAAGAAAATGAAGGAATTGAGAATTTCAAGTCCTTCGGAACTCAGAAACCTCGGTAGAAAAATTTCAATCCGTTCACAGGCTGCAAAACTTGAGCAGGAATTGAATATGAGTGCAGACGAAATCCGCGAAATTTACACTCAGATTCAGAAAATTGAACGTAAGCTTCATCGTCTTGAATACGAATTTGAAAACGATGTTGAAATGATTCTTAAAATGGCTCAGGACATTGAACACGGCCGCGTAATGATGGAAAAGGCAAAGAACCGTCTTATTAATGCAAACCTTCGTCTTGTTGTTTCTATCGCTAAAAAATATACAAACCGTGGACTTCACTTCTTTGACCTTGTTCAGGAAGGAAACATCGGTCTTATTAAGGCTGTAGAAAAATTTGAATACCGCAAGGGATTTAAGTTCTCTACATATGCAACCTGGTGGATCCGTCAGGCAATTACACGTTCAATTTCTGATCAGGCGAGAACAATCCGCGTTCCTGTTCACATGATTGAGCAGATTAATAAAGTTGTACGAGAAAGCCGCCAGCTTATGCAGAAATATGGCCGCGAACCTACAGATGAAGAAATTGCACAGCAGCTTGCATGGCCACTGGCACGCGTTAAACAGGTAAAGAATGTTGCAAGGGAACCAATTTCTCTTGAAACTCCAATTGGAGAAGAAGAAGATTCAATTTTAGGAGACTTCATAGAAGACAAGGAAGTTGAAAATCCAGCAACACAGACTGCTTACCGTTTATTACAGGAGCAGCTGCGTACTGTTTTGAATACACTTCCACCTCGTGAACAGGAAGTTCTTAAAATGCGTTTTGGTCTGGAAGACGGATATTCACTTACACTCGAAGAAGTTGGACTTTACTTTGATGTAACACGAGAACGAATCCGTCAGATTGAAGCAAAAGCTTTAAGACGACTTCGTCATCCGCGCCGTTCAAACGGTTTAAGAGATTTTATAGAAACCTAACGCACCGGTCTATTCAGGAAATTTTCACTGAATAGACTAAATTAAAATTATATTGTATAGTAAGAAATATTTTAAATGAGGAAACTAAAATATGGTAACAACAGAAGTCTTTGAAAATCTGAAAAATCTGCAGGCAATCCTGGTTCAGAAATATGAACTTGAAGCAAAAGTAGAAAGCGCACCAAAGCAGTTGAATAATCAGGAAGAAGCTCTTGCAAAGACACAGAAAGAATTCATAGAGAAAAAGGCTGTATATGATGAAACAACAACTGCTGTTTCTAGCTTAAAAGAAGAATTACAGATTGCAATTTCACAGAGAGAAGAATACGAAAAGGGAATTGCAGACAGTACAACTCACAGAGATTATGAAACTTTAGAAAAGAAAATCAGCGAAGTAAAAGATAAAGAAGCTGAACTTCGCCACGATCTTCAGAAAAAAGAAAAAGAACTGGATGAATTAAAGACCAGACTTGCCGAAGATGAAGAGTTAATTAAGTTCCAGGAATCTGAATTAAACACAAGCAAAGATTCCCTTAATTCAGAAATTTCCGGTTATACAAAGAAGATTAATGAACTTAAAACAAAAGAAAATAAAATTGCACCAAAGCTTGATCAGGAAATTCTTTTTAAGTTCGAAAGAATCATTCAGAGAAATACAGAAGGTATTGTTGCAGTTAGAAACGGCGTATGTATGGGCTGTCACATGATTCTTCCTGCAAACTTTGCTAACGAAGTACACGAAGGCGAAAATATTAAATTCTGTCCTTACTGCAGTAGAATCCTTTTCTATGAAGAAGTAAGCGATGAACTTGCTGAAGATTACTCTGGAATTGGCACAGCCGGAAGCCTTGCTGACGACGATGACTACGATGAAGAAGACGACGATATGATTGAAGAGTCAACAGAATCATTATATGATGATGATCTTGATTCAGAAGATGTTTCTGATGACGAAGATGCTGATCTTGATGATGATGACGAAGACGTTGACGAAAACGATTCAGATGATGAAGATTAATCTTCTCTAAATATTTTGTAATTTTCAGATGGAATATAATCGCTTTGATTTTCCTTGATGATAAGGAAAGTCAATGAGGTAAAGTCCGGGCTCCTTCGGAAAAAATGCCGGATAATAACCGGGCACAAACTGGCAGCTGTAATTTTTTGCATAGCCCAGCAAGTGACAGACAGTGCAACAGAAAATATACCGCTAATTTTTGCTTTGGCAATTATTAGTAAGGGTGAAAAGGTGGTGTAAGAGACTACCGCATTGCTGGTAACAGTAATGGCTTGTAAACCTCATTTGGAGCAAGGTCGCGTAGCAGTTATGATTATTCCGAGTCTTACTGCGGGTAGACCGCTATAACAGTGTGGTAACATACTGTACGGATAGATGGTTATTGACAGTTTTCTGTTTTACGGAAAACTGCCAGACAGAACCCGGCTTATAGTTCCATCTGTTTTTTTGAAGATTTAAAATGAATAACGATATAAATTTTAAAAACGGAAATTACGCAAAAAAGAAAAGTTATTTCCTGCGCAGACTTATTAAATTTTCTGTGATTATTTTAAGTATTGCGGCACTTTTATTTACAGTATATTTCATTTTATCAAAAATATCTTCAAGCACAATTTCAATCCGCGATATAAAAAAAGCCTGGGAACAGTATGATTATGAAAAGGTTTACGACTTATCTTCCCAGTATCTTCAGAAAGACAGTTACAATAATACAGCATTAACATATTACGGTTATGCATGTTTTTTCCTTTCTCAATCGCAGACAGATACACAGACTGCACAGCAGTACCTTGATGAAAGCATTAATAAAATAAGAATTGCTTTATATTCTGCAAATTCAAAATTAAAGCCGCAGCTTGAATACATGCTCGGAAGGGCATATTTTTTCAAAAATACAATTACTTCATATTACTACGCAGATTTAGCTGTAAAATATCTGAATCTTGCAAAAGAAGATGGTTTTATTTCTCCAGATATTCCAAAGCTTCTCGGTTTAAGTTATGCCTCGCTTGGAATGACAATGGAAAGCATTGCATCTTTTTCCGAAGCCTTACTCGAAGATGAATCTGATTTTCTTTTACTTTCTATAGCTGAACAGTATTATAACGCACAGGATCTGAATATCAGTGAACAGTATTTATTCAGGATTATTCAGAACAGCGATAACGAAGACATTATATTAAAAAGCCGTATTTTACTTGGAAATATTTACATAGAAAAAGAAAGCTATGATGAAGCAACGGAAGAATTTAATAAAGCCCTTGAATTAAATCCACAGTCTGCAGATGCACATTATGCAATTGGAGTAATTTACGAAAAGCAGGGTAATATTGTAAAAGCACGGGCTGAATGGCGAACTGCCTTAAAATTAATGCCTTCTCATCAGCTTTCACGTGCAAAATTATCAGAAAGTTAGAGTAGTAATTAGTTGTCGTATATAAAAAAATATGATAAAATAATTCTGTTACTTTTATATTTAAAAAGTATATTGGGAGGATTAAATGGCTTTCTTGGATAATTTTTCAACAGATATAGGAATAGATTTAGGAACCTGTAATACACTTATTTATGTTCGCGGCGATAAGGGAGGTATGGTAATTGATGAACCTTCTGTAATTGCAGTTGAACGCGGAACAAAACGTATCGTTGCTGTTGGTTCAGAAGCTAAACGAATGTTAGACAAAACTCCAGGAAACATTATCGCAATCAGACCTTTAGCTGATGGAGTAATTGCTGATATTGACAGCACAGAAAAGATGATTAAATACTTCATCTCTAAAATCGTTCCAAAACATCAGTTCTTTAAATCAGTAAGAATGAAGATTGGTATTCCTTCCTGCATTACAGATGTAGAAAGAAGAGCCGTTATAGAAGCAGCTTTAAAAGCCGGTGCAAAGGAAGTAGAAGTTATTCCTGAAAGCCTTGCAGCCGCAATTGGTGCTAAGATCCCAATCTTTGAACCGGCCGGACATATGGTTTGTGATATCGGTGGTGGAACAACAGAAGTTTCTGTAATTTCTCTTGGCGGTATGGTTGTTACACATTCTATCAGAATCGGCGGCGACAAGTTTGATGAAGCCATTGTAAAACACGTAAAGAGCGTTCACAACCTTATTATTGGTCAGCCTGCTGCAGAAAGATTAAAGATTCAGATTGGTAATGCCGCTCCAGAAAAAACAATTGAAAAGATGGAATTGAAGGGAACAGACGCAATTACCGGTCTTCCAAGAAGACTTGAAATAGACAGCGTTGAAGTTCGCGAAGCATTAAAAGAACCTGTTACAAAAATCGTTGAAGAAATTAAGATTGTATTAAGCGAAACTCCTCCTGAACTTGCATCAGATATTATTGAACGTGGTATTGTAATGACAGGTGGTGGTTCAATGCTTAGAGAGCTTCCAAAACTTATTTCAAAAGAAACTGGTGTTCCTGTTATTCTTGTTGAAAAGCCACTTGAATGTGTTGCTATCGGTGCCGGAGAAGCATTTGCTTTGTTCAAGGATCGATCATCTGACCGCTCAATATTTGACAGCCTTAATGACTAATTTCTCAAGAAAATGGCAAAAAATAAAAAGCGTTCATCATTTTATGTAAAATTTTCATAATTCATTTTTATTATTTTAGTCCTTGCTTT
>CAMVBP010000046.1 GCA_947165795.1 uncultured Treponema sp. | reverse complement strand
AGATGTTGAAGTTCCAAATCATTTAAAAGATGGAAATCGCGATGCAGAAGGCTTTGGACACGGAAGCGGTTATCTCTACCCGCACGCATACCGCGACCACTGGGTTGCACAGCAATATCTGCCAGATGAATTAATGGGAAAAGTTTTTTATACTCCAAGCACACAAGGCTACGAAGAAAAAATCAGAAATGAAGTTCTTTCCAGAAGAGAGGTACAGATTGCAGCTATTCTTGAAAAAGAAAATCCTGAAAATTCAGAAGAAAAGTCGGAGTTTGGAGAAACCCCTATTTCTCAATGGTGGATAAAAGAACATTTTAAAAATAATCCGAAAACAGAAGAAAATCTTACATTCACTCCAAAAGACCCTTCTAAAGAAGTTGCGCTTGAACGTGCAGACAGATTCTGGCGTCAAAGACTGGATACAAACAGGGCTGAATTTCTTCTTTCTATAAGAGACACAATGACTCAGATGGCAGAATTACGCAGGCATCACCGCTGCCTTATCTGGAACGCAGATAACGGCCTGCTGCTTTGGGAAATTGCACGAAAAACGCCGGAAGGAGTTACATGCGGTGTCTGCAGAACAGAAAAAGGAAAACAGATTCTTGAACAATACGGACGAACGCTGAATTCTCTGGACCGCCCTATTTTAAATTTCCGTGGACAGTCTATTTCGCAGGACTTTTTAACTCAAAAAGATTTTTATAATGTTCTTGTAAACTTTCAATATGCAGGAGCTGTATTTGACAGAATTTTCTTTACGGATCCGTTTGCTTCGGAATCTTCAATAATAGCATTGGCTGAATCTTTGGCTGGAGTTTTAACACCGCAAAAGCATTACAGCGAAGATGAAGAAGCAGATAAAGAATTCAATTCGGAGGATGAAAATTTCCAGTATGAAAGTCCGCTTGCCGCAGACTGGAAGGTTATTATTTCCCAGAAAATTCCATGCCATGGCCAGCGCATAAGTAATCTTGTAAGAAAGCAAATTCTGGGTGAAGAAAATTCAAAGACTATGAATGAAGTTTTAGACAGACTTCAGGAAGCAGAAGAAGAATTTTTTGAAGACAGAGATAATCCTCTTTTCTCCTGGGACGGAGTTTATATTGCAAACACATTCCGAAAAAAAGGTTTGTCTGTAAAAGCCGAAAGTAAAATTCTTACGGAGAAAAAAAGAATTTCTGTTGCCGAAATAGAAAAATGGTTTTCTTCGGAAGAGTCTGCTTACACAGAAAAAATGAAAATGGCAATTGGCGAAGAAAACCTTTTTAAAATAAAAAATCTTCTGCTTGCAAGCTGCGACAAAACAATATTCGACTGGAACAGTGAATTCTCGTTCATTACAATCTGCAAGCAGTAAAATTAATTTCTTATTGAATCAATATTAGCTTTTCCGCCCGGAACAAAAGGAAGTACATTTTCTTCTGAACCAACCATAAAGCGTACAAAGCAAGGTTTATTTTCCTGATTCATTGCAAAGGCCTTTTCGTACCATAAAGGATCTTTATCACCGTCAATAGCCTGAATTCCAAAGCCCTGAGCAATAGAAAGTAAATCAGGTTCCTTAGAAAAAACAGATGCACTGTAATTTTTTTCAAAAAGGAATTTCTGCTGCTGGTAAACCATTCCCAAAGTTCCGTTCTGGAATACAATTACAGTTACATTAAGATTCTGTTCTGCAAGTGTTGCAAGCTCCTGAATATTCATCATTATAGAACCGTCTCCACTAATGCAGACAATTTTCTTTTCGGGATTCTGCAGTGCAGCGCCAATAGCGGCCGGCAAACCAAAGCCCATTGTTCCAAGACTTCCGGAAGTTAAGAAAGTTCTTGGCGCAGATACAGGATAATACTGCGCAGCCCACATCTGATGCTGCCCTACATCTGTAGTCAAAATAATTTCAGAAGCAGAAAGTCCAGCCTTTTCTGCAAAATCAGGAAGTTCTTTTAACAACTTTCTTGGGTTGATTTTTGTTTCATTTTTTGGACGTCCCAAAAGAAGTGTATCTTCTTTATTTTTTTCTGCTACTATCTGCTTTAAGAATTTCTTGTCGGAAGAAATATTCTTTTCTTTTAACAGCTCTGTAATAATCGGGAAAACCGACTCAACATCTGCAACAACAGAAATGTCTGAATGAATGATTTTATTTACTTCTGCAGCATCTATATCTATATGAATAATTTTTGCATTCGGACAGAATTTATGAACAATACCTGTAGCTCTGTCATCAAAGCGAACGCCTGCGGCAATAACTAAATCACTTTCATACATTGCAAGGTTTGCCGCATAGCTTCCATGCATTCCAAGCATTCCGATAAAATTTTCGCTTGAAGACGGAACGCAGCCTAAGCCCATAAGACTTGTTACAACAGGAACACTGTAAATATTAAGGAAGCTGTTTAACGCGTCAAAGGCATCTTTTGAATTACAGCCGCCGCCGCAATACAAAACGCATTTTTTAGACTGTCTGATTGATTCAACAATTTCTCCAAACTTAGAAGTGTATTCATCAATCGGAGTATGAAAGCGAATATCATGAGTATGAATTTTCTGAATGTCCGGATACTGGTCAAATTCACAAACCTGAAGCTGTACATCGCGGGGAACATCAATTAATACAGGCCCCGGTCTTCCGTTTAATGCAATTTCAAAAGCCTTTGGAATTGCATCCAAAAGTTCTTCGCTGGACTTTACCATTACTGAATGTTTTGTAATTGGAAAAGAAAGTCCAAAAGTATCTGCTTCCTGAAAAGCATCGGTTCCAATTAAATAAGTATTAACCTGACCTGTAATTGCAATAATTGGAATAGAATCTGCTCTTGCATCTGCAATGGAAGTCAAAAGGTTCATGGCTCCAGGACCGCTTGTTGCAAGACAAACAGCCGGCTTTCCGCTGGAACGAGTCATTCCCTGAGCAATAAAACCTGCAGCCTGTTCCTGGCGCACTAGGACATGCTTAATTGAAGATTTGTTCAGTTCATCATAAAGCGGCAAAATAGAACCGCCGGGAATTCCAGAAACAATCTGAATTCCATACATCTTAAGAAAATCAACAATAATTTGTGCGCCTGTTCTTTTCATAAGTTAACTCCATAAATTAAAAAATAAAATAAAAAAGCTCCCCTTTCCGGAGAGCCTTTATAACAACTGCATACAGCATATCATTCAACTCAACCGGTTACTAAAACTCCGAGAAGACGAGGACTGATACGACTGTTACAGAAAAATTCTTATTCATTGACTTCAGATAATGCAATTTTTTTTTGATTGTGTCAAGAGTTTATGATACAATGTGTCTATGTCTCTAAACTGTAACGAAATTGATTTAATACTTCAGGAATTATCTCTTGAAGGTGCTTTTATACAAGACATAATTCAGCCCGGCTATGATACGCTGGCTTTATATACATATAAAGAAGGTTCAGCAAAAACTGTTTTAATATGCACTTCGCAAAATTCTGTAAGATTAAATTCAACTGCAAGGAAAATTACAAAAAATGAAAAACCGCTGAGGTTCATGGAATTTCTCCGCTCAAGAATAAAAGGCTGCAGAATTTCAACCTGCGGGCAGATTGGACTAGAACGCGTTATCAAAATGACGCTTACACAGAAAAAAAATACAGACGGCGCAAATACAGAAGAAAAAAAATCTGAAGACACTGGCAATGCAGAAATTAATTCTTCATTTGAAATTTTTAATCTTTATATACGTCTGTGGAACAATGCAGCAAATGTAATTTTATGCGATGAACACGATCTGGTTTTAGATTCTATGTTCCGCCGCCCGGAAAGATATGAAGTAAAGGGTGAAGTTTTTATTCCGCCGGCAGTAATTGAAGAAAAATATAATGAATCAGAAAAATTTCCTGTTCGTGAATGGAACACTTCCTCTGAAAATCTATCCGAAACACCTGCATTCAAAAGCTTTAATGAATATATAGACTGGTGGTACAGCGAAAAGTCAAGTTCGCTTTCCAGAGCGGCTCTTCTGGAAAAAAACGAAAAATGGTATTTATCGAATCTGTCCAAAAGAGAAGCTGCATTAAAAAATCTTGAAGACAAGCTTGAAAGCTTTTCTCAGGCCGAAAAATTCAAGCATTACGGAGACCTTCTTCTTGCTGTTTATACGCCCGTTGAAAAAGGAACTAAAAGTATTGAATGCGAAGATTTTGAAACAGGCAATAAAATTTCCATAATAATTAATCCGCAGAAAACTCTCCAGGAAAATGCTGCTGAATATTACAGGCAATATAAAAAGGCTGTAAACGGAAAGGAAGAACTTGAACGCGACATTCAGATTGCAAAGGCACAGATAAATAATCTTACTGCAGAATATGAAAAAATTAAAAACGAAAAGAATCCTGTAAAAATTGAACAGCTTCTTCGCAAAAATACGACACCTGCCCAGCAGAAAAAAAAGACACATCCCGGTCTGGATTATACGGTAAACGGCTGGTATATTCTTGTCGGCAGAAATGCAAACGAAAACGATGAACTGCTTCGTCATCATGTAAGGGGTGAAGATTTATGGCTGCATGTAAGGGATTATTCCGGCGGTTATGTTTTTATAAAAGCCCGGAAAGGAAAGACGGTTCCTCTAGATATTCTACTTGACGCCGCAAACCTCGCTGTATATTATTCAAAAGCAAGAAATGCAGGGACAACCGATTTGTATTATACACATGTAAAATATTTAAGGCGCGCAAAAAACGGACCGAAAGGACTGGTTCTTCCAACGCAGGAAAAAAATCTGTGTATTAAACCGGACAAAGCAAGGCTTGCAAAATTAGATTCCCTGCAGAAAGAGGCTGAATTTTGAAAAAGAAAGCATCCGGTGTTTTACCACTCACTAAGTTTTCCAATATATCGCCTTATTTAATTTTAACTACAAATCCTTTTACATTCAGACATGCATGGAATTATATTTTTACGATACTGAATAAATTCTTTATAATACAGTTTCTGCAGAAGTTACACATTACAAGACGAAAAGTGTTGTATGTAGACACTCAGCTTGATGACCAGATTCCATTCATGCAGGAAAAAGTTCACGATTACATGCAGTTTACAAATTATTTTGTACGCCCTATTTCCCTTCTGATTTCCGTTCACGGATTTTTTAAGGCTTATCCGGTTATAAATCAGTATCTGGATTTTCTCTCACTGCAATATTCAAGCGCGTCAAAAATTTATAAAAAATGCATGACAACAACTCACCGGCCAAAAATAACAAATAACACGCTTTTTAGAATGATTCACTTTTTTGATCCTCATTTATGCTGCGTGCCGAGCCTTCATGTGGCAGTATGCAGCGGCGTATGGGCCTGGTTCAGAAATTATTTTGAAAAAACACCTGATTTTCCAGATAAAGAATTCAGATTAAACGAAATAAGGACTCTTGCATTAAAAATTGCGGAAAGCGTTCTTTTTGTAAAGCAGCACAGCGTTAACTGCGTTCCAATGTCTCTATACATGCTTACAGCCGTTACACCGGAAAACTTTTTTACGACTAAAGATGCCATCAGTTTTTTTGACGAAATGTTTTTTGATATTCCGGATGAAGTTCTCAGCAGTTCACTTAAAACCGAAATTAAAGATCATTTTCATTTTATTTACGAAAAATCACTTCTTGAACACTGCTATGACGAAGACTGGCAGGAATGCATTATGCGCTGGCTTAACAACTATAACTGACTTTTTATTTACGCACTTTTTATTATTTTCCTAATGACGATTTTAAATTTATATGGTATAATAAAAAGGTGAATTCTATTGATATTTCTACAATTAAGGCTGTAGCTTTTGACATTGACGGAACTCTTTACAGGGCGTGGAAACTTAACGTCAGAATGTCTTTTTACTTTCTGTGCCACGGTGTTTTCTTCTTAAAATATGGCCTTGTTAGAAATATAATGCACAAAACCGCAGCAACTCCCGATTTTATAAAAATTCAGTCTGAACATATGGCAAAAAAGCTCAAATGTACACCGGAAGAAGCTGAGGAACAGTTAAATACAGTAATTTATAAAGGTCTGGAAAAATATTTTAGACGAATAAAACCTTGTAAAGGTTCTATAGAATTAATTAAAAAACTTAAGGAAGCCGGATACAAAATTGCACTTCTTTCTGATTTTCCTCCGGAGCAAAAGGGAGACATCTGGGGAATTAAAGATATTTGTGATGTTGTATTAAGCTCAGAAGTAGCCGGCGCATTAAAGCCGGACTCTACTCCATTTATTGCACTTGCAAAACAGCTTGGTCTTGAACCGGAACAGATTCTTTATGTTGGAAACAATCACAAATACGATATTGAAGGTTCAAAAAATGTCGGAATGAAGGCAGCATGGCTTATTCTTCCGCATTCCGGCTGGTTTGGTAAAAAATCAAAAATTGCAGATATAACATTCTGGAGATATAAACAGCTTTATAAATTGTTCTTTGAATCTTCGGACGAATAAAAAATAAAGTTTTGGGTGGGGAAAAATGGTTATTACAATTTCTATTTTAATTTCTTTAGTTATCTCATTAGGAATTTCAATCTACTTCAGTAAAATCAACAAAGACAATAATTCCATGGAAAAGGTTCGTAATTACGCGAACAAACGACAGGAAGACCTTTTAAACCTTTATAAAGAAATTCAGGGAAAATTCAATACTCTTATTTCTGAATTTAACGCGCAGCAGACACAGGCAAACGCAGCCATAAAAATGCTTAAGGTTCAGAATGCAGATTTTTCAGAAAAGATGCAGACATTTTCTCAGAGCATTGCTTCGGTTCAGGATATAAAAAGTCAGATAGATAATTATGCACAGGTTTTAAAAGATCTTGATGAAATGACAGATAACGTAGAAGAAAATCTGGAACGACTTCATAAAGAAAGTGGCATAATTGACAGCCTTTTTGGAAAGCTCAACAAACAGCAGCAGGCTATTGAACTTATGGATAAAAGAATTCCGGAAGTTTCAAAGAATTTTTCGGTTCACAATGCGGAACAGCTTAAGGCAATCGGTACAAAACTTCTTGATGAATACGAATCGTACGCAGATAATCTCGCAGCCGAAATTAAAACATCTGAAAGCAATGCAAATCAGGCGTTAATGAATATTAAGCAGGAAATTCAGAATGCTTACAACCGTGCAACAGTTCAGGCCGAAAATCTTGAAAATACAGCCTTTGAACATTTAAGTGAACAGGCAAAGCAGCGCTCAGACATTTATTTAAAGGAGCTTTCAGAACAGACAAAATCTTTGCAGGATGCTCTTGAAGAAAAAATCAGCACTTCTCATGATGATATAATAGAAAAAATTGAACAGGAAAATGCTTTATATTCTCAAAAGCTCAAGGAACTCGAAGATTCTTATACTCAGAAAATTCAGGCACTTCACGATAAATACAATGCACAGCTCGAAAGCGTAAGCGGTAAAAATGATGATTTGATTTCTAAAATTACTGCAAGATTCGAAGCCGATTCCGAAAAGCTTGACGAAAAATATTCAACTCAGCTCCAGAATGTACTTTCTAAAAACACAGGAAATTACGATTCATTAATTCAGAAATTTAATTCCGACTTTGAAAAATTCTCAAAAACATATAATCAGGCATTTGAAAATGCAACAGCAACAAATAACAAGAAAATAAACGAATTTAATACAAAATTTGTTGAACTTCATAAAAAGCTTCAGGAAGAAATTGATTCTAAAATAACTGATTTTGAAACGACAAATACTCAGAAAATTGATTCAATTATTTCGGAGCAGACCACAAAACTCGACACTTTTGATTCAGAAAATCAACTTAGAATTGCAAAAATTGAAGAAGGCTACAATCAGGTTTACAGCAATGAATATGCTCAGATCCGCAGCGAATATGTAGAAAAGTTTGAAGAATTGAAAAACGAATATTCTCAGCAGCTTTCTTCAATCCAGAATGTTTTCGGAACAAAAATTTCTGAAATCAATTCACTCGATGAAGACTACAAAAACAGAATTGAAATTCTGCGCGAAGACATTGAAAATCAGATAAGACTTTGCAATGAACGTTCTGCTAACTTAAAGGACGACATTACAACAATGCAGGATAATCTTGAAAGTACAATGAACAGAGTTTCCGAGCAGGCAGAACTTTCTGTTTCTGAAGCAGAAAAATCTGTTCAGGAAATCAGAATTCAGTGTGATCAGGCACAGGAAAAAGCCGAAAGCCTCAGCCCTATTCTTGAGCAGAAAATTAAAGAAATTGAAAGTCAGCTGCAGATGGTACAGCAGGTAAACGACGAAAAAATCACTAAATTCCAGACCGATTCAGAATATAGAATAGAAGATGCAAGAAAAGAAGCCGCAGAAAAAATTCAGAATCTTAAGGAAATAACTGAATCTAACTTTAACAATATTAAAGAATCTTCGGAAAATCAGCTTTTTGCACTGCAGAAGCTTTCGGAAGACAAGGTTCGTGAGCTTCAGAACGAAACCTTAACAAATATTGAAGATTTAAAATCAAAATCAGATTCACAAATTGAAGAAATTAAATTACGTTCAGAAAATTTAATCAAGGCTATAGAAGAAAAATCTGATGCACAGATTGAAAATCTGCGTATTGAATCTGAAAATAAAATTAAGACTATTGCAGAAAGCTCGGATGAACAGATTGAAAATCTGCGTGTTAAATCAGAAAGCAAAATCAAGAGCATTGAAGAAAGCTCAGATGAACAGATTGAAAATCTCCGCATTAAGTCTGAAGGAAAAATTAAGAGCATTGAAGATAATTCAGATGCACAGATTGAAACCTTCAAAAAGCAGACAGAAGAAAAAATCCGCGACATTCAGGAATCTACAGAAAATCAGTTCGAACTTTTCAAGGCAAAGGCTTCTGAAAAGCTGGACAGCATCTCAGCTCATATAATGGAATCTATTAAGAAAGTAATAGATCAGAGCGAAGGTAAAAACATTAATATTCTTGAAGAAGTTGACGGCCAGCTCAATGCATACAAAAAAGACATTGAATACAAGCTTTCGCAGATTCAGGTTTCTGCAACCGATATTGACGCACTCGAAAAGAGTTTGAGAGGCGCAATGAACGAAGTGCAGAATAGGGTTCTTCAAAACTTTGAATCTTTTGCAGACAGCCAGAAGAAAAAGCATGAAGATTTCAGTCACAGCTTAAAAGACAAGTCTGTTGAACTTGAAAAGAAAATTGAAGACATGAATGATGCGCTTGATAATATTAAGGAAACTGCAAGCGGAAGCATGACTGCTGCTTTGGAAGAATTTGAAGCAGGCTTTACAAGAAAACTTTCCGACAAGGATTCACAGATTAATCAGGAAATTGCAGACTGGAAAGATAAATTCGACAGCCAGCTTACCGGTATTACAGGAAATTATGAAGATGCAAGACAGAAGGTAGAAGCTAAATATTTAAATGATTTGCAGAGTAAAGTTAAAGACTTATCTGACAAGTCTGTTGAACAGTTTGACGGAATTGCAAATTCCATTGAACAGACAACAAATAAAATGCAGACTACAATTGAAAACGTTCAGCAGCTTCTCGGTAAATTCAAAAACGAAGCAAACGGAACCATTTCTGAAATTGCTCAGAAATCAGAAGACGGTCTTAAGAAAGAAATTGAACACAGCAAAAATATGCTCCATGAAAATCTTGAAAAAATCCAGAAAGAAATCATGGAAGACATTGTTACATTTAAGGAAACAATCCGTTCAGATCAGGAATCAGGTTCTTCAACAATCAGCGCTGCCCTTTCAGAATTTAATTCATGGAAACAGCAGATCAGCAATCAGTTTGATGCTTCAACATCTGTATTCAAGGAAGACCTTGAAAGATTTAAGTCTACAACCGAAAGCAAGATTGATACAGCCGGTCAGGAATTACTGCAGAACATGAATAATTATGAATCTACAGTTATTCAGCAGCAGCAGGCTTTGAACGAAAAAATTTCTTCACTTCAGAATCAGACAGAAAAATCTATAAAAGATTATGAAGAACGTTCTGAGCAGATTCTGAACCAGCTTGAAAGCATGTATGAACAGATGCTTTCTGCAACAGAACAGAAAGTACGCGAACAGAATGCCGATGCTTCTGCAAAAATTGAAACGCTCAAAAAAGACATTCAGGCTGCAAATGACGAAAACAAAGCTAATCATTCGCGCATGATTTTGAAAATGCAGGATGATGCAAACAACATGCAGTCAAGCATAAGTGAGCTTTCTAAAGAACTGCAGGAAATTAACACAAATATTGCCATCTATGAAAAAGCAGAACAGATGAAGCGCAGGCTTGATGACAATATCCGTGATTTGAACGATAAATTTGCAAAGATTGAAGACTATCACGAAACCGCTGATAAAGTTAATGATCAGTACAAGATTATTGCAAAAATAAATGAAGATATTTCTACACAAATGAATATCTTTGAATCTCAGAAATCTAAGGTTGCTAATCTTGAACAGGATTTCAAAAGAATGCTCGCATTATCTAACACAATAGATGACAGAATTCATGCATTGGATTTATCGCGCGATACACTTCAGACAATGCAGGTTCAGGTTAAGGAATTCAACGATAATATTGAAAAAGTTTCAAAACAATATGAAATCCTAAACCAGAAGGAAGATATTGTAAACCGAATAAGAAACGATGTAGACATGCAGTTTGACAGATTAAAGGAACTTGATCAGAAACTTACAAACTGTAACCGCCAGGCAACTTCGCTTCCTATAGAAATCAAAGCCGTTCAGGAAAAGGTTGATAAGATTCTCCAGAACGACCAGAAAATATCTAAGGCAGCCGAAAAGATTGAACAGCTTGATTCTATAATTGATGAAACTCAGACTAAGATAGACGCTTTGAATTCTGTTCAGACAGGATTAAAGAAAACAGAGCTTGATTTGCAGGGATTGAACCGCGATATTGATAAGAAATATAAAACACTTCAGCAGATTACACAGAAAGATATTGCAGAAAATCCTTCTAAAAAGGAACATTCAATTACACCACAAACAACTGAATCGGTACGCAATCTTAAGCATAATGGCTGGACAATTCCAGAGATTGCAAAGAGCCTGAATCTTTCTGTTGGAGAAGTTCAATTAATTCTGGACTTGCCTGAGTAAAGCAACAACCTCTGCTTCTATAGCATCGCTTGTTCCAACCGGCGGAAGTTTTTCGCCGGTTTTTGCTTTAACAAAAACCCTTGCAGGTTCAATATTCAGAATTTTTGCAATAGAAGAAATTACTTCGTTTATCTTAGGAAGGAATTTTGGTTTTTCGAGTTTTACAACGCAATCTATGTTTTCTATTTCCCAGCCGTTTGCGCGAACATCTTTCATAACTGTCTGCAGCAAAAAAGCAGAATCTGCGTCTTTCCATTTTTTATCTTCCGGTGGAAAATATGAACCAATATCACCAAGACCAGCAGCGCCTAAAACAGCATCGGTAACTGCATGAAGAAGGACATCGCCGTCTGAATGAGCTTCTTCACCTTTTTCAAAATCAAAATAAACTCCGCCGATTATAAGTTTGCGGCCACTAACTAAACGGTGCAAATCGCAGCCAAGTCCTATTCTAATCAGGCTGTTTTCTCCGTGTTCCACGCCTTCATTATTTTTTAAATTCATCGGGTTAAGGCATGCTTCGCTCAAGGCCTTATCACCGTCGTTTTCAGGGGTTGTAATAAACCCTAAATCAGAAGGATAGGTGATTTTTATGTTTGAT
>CAMVBP010000045.1 GCA_947165795.1 uncultured Treponema sp. | reverse complement strand
GGAATATGTCTTTGATGAAAAAACAGGAGAATATGTTCTTGTTAATGTAAACGAAGACGGCGAAGTAATAGAAGAAGACGACGACATTATTTATCTTTCAGAAGAAGAAATGGCCCTTATAATTCCAGATGCAACAGAAACATTCATCGGAGATTTTGATCCGATTCAGCTTCAGTCATTAATGGCATTAACAAAATTTAATGGAAAGATGAAGCCAAAAGAACTCCGCAGAAACTTCCTTGTTCCACGTACAAACGGCGTTGAGTTTTATTACCGCGATTTAGCAAACGAAATCTGTTTTATCCTTAATTACAAAGAACGCCAGAAGCTTATAGATGCAGGAAAACAATTCTTAGAGGCCCACGAAGCTCATTCATTTAAAAAACATAAGGTCAACAAAAAGACTGCTTACTACAATTCAAGATGTTCTTTGTGGTTTGGAGTTCTTGAGGTATCAACAGGCTGTACAAAAAATGATTATTATGTAAATTACGATATCATCAACAAGCATGCATATATGGTTATTACTTTCGTTGCTTCCAGAGTAGATGACGATAACACAACATTCACTCCTACAACAAAGCTCTACTTCTCTCCTTCTCAGGTACAGGAACTTATTGAAGTACTTGATCAGGATCATCTGCAGGCTGAACTTGCTGCCCTCATCAAACACGCTTACACTTATTAATAAATCACCTCATTTGCCATAAACTTATAAATTTGGTAGAATAAGTTTATGGTAATTTCTTCTATAGATTTAAAAGACGGACACGTAGTTCAGTTAAAAAACGGAAAAGAACTCATTCTTCAAAGAGACGATGCAGACTCACTTATCCGAAATTTTGATATTTACGGAGAAGTAGCAGTAATAGATTTAGACGCAGCATTAGGTCACACCGATGCAAAAGGAAATACAGTTAATACCCCTCTGTTAAAATCACTTTTAAGAAAAGGAAACGTAAGAACAGGCGGCGGAATTAGAGATGTAAAAAGAGCAAAGCTTTTAATTTCTCTTGGTGCCGAAAAAGTTATTATTGGTTCAGCAGCATGGAAGCAGAATCCTCAAAAAGGTGAATCCCCATTAAACGAAGATTTCTTAAAGGAACTTGCAGACAGCATAGGTAAAGACAGAATTATAATTTCGGTAGATGCGTTGAACGGAAAAATTGCCGTAAAAGGCTGGACAGAAACAGTTGATGTTTCTTTGGTAGAAGGCGCAAAGCTTGCACAGAATTTCTGCAGCGAGCTTTTATTTACCTGCGTAGAAAAAGAAGGCTGCATGCAGGGAACAAACATGGATTTTGTTCGTGAACTTCGTGATGCAGTAAAATGCCGTGTTGTAGTTGCAGGCGGTGTTTCTTCCGTAGAAGAAATTGCAGAACTCGAAAAGCTCCATTGTGATGTTCAGCTTGGAATGGCGCTTTATACAAATAAGGTTTCATTAAAGGACGCATTTGTTTCCTGTGTTAATTTTGAAAAATCAGATTTAGTTCCTGTTATTGCACAGAGTGTAAACGGACAGGTTCTTATGCAGGCTTATGCAAATAAAGAAGCACTTATTAAAACTTTTGACTGCGGAAAGCTTACATTCTGGAGCCGTTCAAGAAATGAACTCTGGACAAAAGGCGATACAAGCGGCAATTACCTTCAGCTGGTAAGACTTAGAGTTGACTGCGACAGGGATTGTATTCTTGCAACAGTTTTACCAACCGGCCCAAGCTGCCACACAGGAAGCTGGACTTGTTTTACAACTGATCCTCAGGAAAAATCTTCAATGGGAAGACTTTATAATATTATTGCAGACCGTTTTGCAAATCCAAAACCTGGAAGTTATACAGCAACACTGGATGCAAAAAGAGTTAGGGAAAAGGTTGAAGAAGAAGCCGAAGAACTTTGTGAAGCAGATACTAAAGAAGATGTTATCTGGGAAGCTGCAGATTTGCTCTATTTTGTTAACGTTTTAATGTACAAAGAAGGCGTTTCATGGGAAGACGTATATAATGAATTAGATAAACGACACAAGGAATAAAAAAATTAAAAAAGGAAAAAGCGCTATATGATAGAAATAATTGATTACAAAAACCTTGATAATTCTTTTTTTGCTTCAAGAACATTTGGAAATTCAAATGATGTAGTAAAATCTGTTCTTGAAGAAGTTCAGAAACGCGGAGATGCTGCCCTTAGACTTTATGGTCAGAAATTTGATGTTTCTGTTCCAGCTCAGTTTGAAGTTCCTCAGGAAGAGCTTAAAAAAGCAGCAGAAAAATTACGTATAGAAAACCGCGATGTTTATGACGCAATTGTTTATTCACATGAACTTGCTTTAACCTTTGCAAAAAGACAGAGAAAAGCTATTTCTGATTTTGAAGAAGAACTAGAACCTGGAGTTTTTGCAAGTCAAAAAACCATTCCTGTACAGAGAGCAGGTTGTTATGTTCCGGCAGGAAGATTTCCTCTTGTATCTACAGTAATTATGACAGTAACACCAGCTGTTGCAGCCGGAGTAAAAGAAGTAATTATGTGTACTCCACCGAGAGTTCACCCGGATGACAAAACTGCAGCAGGAAAAGCAGGTTCCGGAATTGTAGGAAAAGCATTTACAGGCGGAAAACCATATGCCGATGAAGGAATTATGGCAGCAGCCTACATTTGCGGTGTAAATCACCTTTATGCAGTAGGCGGATCTCAGGCAATCGGTGCTATGGCATTTGGAACTGATTCAATTCCTAAAGTAGACATAATTGTTGGACCGGGAAATAAATTCGTTGCCGCTGCAAAAGAAGAAGTTTTTGGAACTGTAGGAATAGATATGATTGCAGGTCCAACAGAAGTAATGATTATTGCAGACAGTTCAGCTTCTCCAAAATGGCTCGCTGCAGATTTACTTGCACAGGCTGAACATGACGTTGTTGCACAGCCTGTATTGATTACAGACAGCATGGAAAAAGCAGCCGAAGTTTCTAAGGAAATAGAAATTCAGCTGGAAACTCTTACAACAAAGGCAGTTGCAAGACAGAGTATTGATAACTGCGGAAAAATCATTGTTGTTGAGAATCTTTCTCAGGCTGTTGAAATTGCAAACAAAAAAGCTCCGGAACACCTCGAAATTGCAATGGATGATACAAAGGAACGCAAAAAGCTTCAGAATGAACTTGTAAATTTCGGTTCTCTTTTTATAGGTCACCATTCAGCAGAAGTTTTTGGTGATTACGCAGCAGGAATTAACCACACATTGCCAACTTCCGGCGCAGCTCACTACACAGGCGGACTTTCTGTAAGAATGTTCTTAAAGACCTGTACAACATTGAGAGTAGAAAACGGAAAATCTGGAATTGTAAAAAGCGCAGTTGCAGCAGGCTACTTAGGAGATTCCGAAGGACTTACTGCACATGCACGTGCAGCCAGAATGAGGATTGAAAAATGATTTTAGATGTTGTAAAGCTTGGCGAAGATATTCTAAGACAAAAGGCAGAACCTGTTCCTGAAGTTAATGATGAAATCAGAAAACTTGTAGAAGACATGTTTGAAACAATGGAAGAATATGATGGAGTTGGTCTTGCCGGTCCTCAGGTAGGAAAAAAACTTAGATTATTTGTTGCCATGGCAGACGATGAAATTAAAAGAGTTTTCATCAATCCGCAGATAATCAAAACATCTCAGGAAACCAGCGATTATGATGAAGGCTGTCTTTCAATTCCTCAGGTTTACGAAACAATTAACAGACCAAAAGAAGTTACTGTGCAGGCTTTAAACGAAAAAGGAAGACCTTTTACTCTTGAAGCAGACGGTCTTCTTGCCAGAATCATTCAGCACGAATACGATCATCTGGATGGAATTTTATATATAGACCGCGGCGATAAAGACTTTGCAAAAAAAACAGAAGAACAGTTTAAAAGACGCGCAGAACGTGCTGCGCAAAAAGCAAAGGAAAAGGAAGCTAAAGCAAAAAAAATAGCCGCAAAAATTGCAGCTAAAGCAGCAAAGAAAAAGTAATTTTTCAGGAAAAATATGGCATTAAAGATTTTATATGCAGGAAGTCCCGAAGCTTCTCTAACAACACTAAAGCTTCTCATCGAAAAACAAAAAGAGTACAATTTTGAAATCTCGGGAATTCTCAGCAATCCTCCAAGTGCCAAAGGAAGACACAAAACACTTGAGTCTACTCCAGTAGCAGAATATGGTAAAGAAAATAACATTCCTGTTTTTGAACCGGAACATCTGGACTCAATTGCAAGAAATGAAATTTCAAAAATCAATGCTCATTTTTTGGTTTGTTTTGCATACGGACATATTTTCGGACCAAAATTCCTGGACTTGTTTCAATGCGGAGGAATTAATCTTCATCCTTCTGCTTTACCAAAATACAGGGGCCCTACCCCAATTCAAAATGCAATATTAAATCACGATGATTCACTTTCCATAACGGTTCAGACTTTGAGTTTAAAAATGGACGAAGGTGATATTCTTGAACAAAAAACAATTCAATTAAAACAAACAGAAACCACTGGTGAATTATTAGATTTAAGCGCAAAAGACGGTGCTGAACTTATCTGTAAAGTTATAGATAAAATAAATAATAATCTTATTAACAATAACTTTGTAAAACCTCAGGGAAAACCACAGACCGGAGAACCTTCCTATACACAAATCGTTAAAAAAGAAGATGCAAAAATTAACTGGAATGATTCTGCAGAAAACATCTGCGCAAAAATAAGAGCATACAATCCCGATCCGGGATGTTTTACTTTTCTCGATAATTCCAGCATAAGAATTCTGAATTGCGCTGTTGTTGAAAAGAATAATATTGATTTATTTACAAATGATTTTTTTAGCGCTCCGGAAGGTAAAATTCTTAAATACGAAAAATCGCTCGGATTAATCATAAAAACTTCTGACGGTTTTATAGCTCTAACCCGGCTTCAAAAACAGGGAAAAAAAGAAATGGATATAAAGGATTTTATGAATGGTTCACAGAATATAATTGGAAAAACATTTTCTAACTATAACTTCTGAATATAATAAAAACTGAATGGCAAAGAGGAAACTGAATATGGAAGAAAAAGAAAATACATCTGCAAACAAAGCTGCCGATCTCGTTGGAAAAATCGGAAAAAAGGCAAAGAATCTTCAGAAGAAAGTAAAGCGTCCTGCCTTTACGTCATTTTATGATAAGCTTCAGGCAAGCATTCCAGCATTAATCATTACAATTGTCTGTGCATTAATTGTAATGACTTTTGTTGCATGTGCAATATTTTTTGCAAACGTTCAGGGACCGGAGCAGGTTCTTGTTCCTAATATAACAGGAAAATCTCTGGAAGATGCACTTCTTGAAATGCAGGTAAAAGAGCTTTATCCAAGAATTAATTTAAGATATTCAGATACACCTGGCGATGAAGGAACTATCTTGTCTCAGTCTCCGGAAGCAGGTGCAATTGTAAAAGGCTACAGCCAGATTGATCTTGTTGTAAGCCGTGGTGTTGTTACAGACAAAGTTGATGATTATATTGGTCAGAACATCAGCGATGTAGAATTAAAGCTTCAGGAACTTTTTGCAGGTAAAAAGCAGCTTATTGTTCTTGCCCCAGCTGAATATAAACCGGATGCTTCAGATGCAGGTACAATTATTGAACAGGATCCACCGGCTGGAACTTCAATCAGCGACAGTGTTACTGTTCATTTAGTTGTAAGCCGCGGACCAAACTACGAAAATACAAAGGTTCCTAATGTAATGAATCAGTCAATCAACGATCTTCTTCAGACAATTGCAAGAACAAAGCTTGTATTTGATATTACTCCACAATATTCTAATACTGCAGACGAAAACGGAAAAGTTGTTAGCCAGCAGTCATTCACAACAGAATTTGTTCCAAATTATACAAGAGTTGAACTTGTTATAGAACTGCCTACAGAATTTAAGGATGAAAACGTAAGAGGAATTTATACAGCAAAACTTTCTGAATATCCTTATCCGGTTCCAATGAAGCTTGTTGCTTATCCGGAAGAAGGAAGTTCATACACAATTTTGAATTTCTCTCATCCTGGTGGAAATGTTACAATTCCTTATGCAGTTCCAAAGGGAACAAGACTTGAACTTTCTGTTGCAGAAAAAATTGTAGACCGCCAGACTGTTAATTAATTAAAAATTTTCTGCCGGAAAAAATCCGCGCATGGAGAAAAAATGACTAAACCGCTGATATGTATGACATTAACAGGAGAAACTCTGCAGGAAAATTTAATGCTGGTTAAAAAATATGACCGGCAGATAGATTTAGTTGAACTTCGTGTAGATTACCTTACAGAAGAAGAACAGCTTTATGCAAAGAATTTTCCACGAATGACAAATAAGCCCTGCATTCTTACAATCAGACGCGAGTCTGACGGCGGTAAATTTGACGGCGGAGAATTTTCCAGAACTACCCTTTTTGGAAGAATTCTTGCATTTGCAAAAAATGACCGCAGCAGAAATTTTGCCTACGTAGATTTTGAAGATGACTTTCATGTTCCAAGCATTCAGGATGCCGCAATGGCTTTTGGAATAAAAATTATAAGAAGCTATCACAACATGAACGGGACAGTTTTAAACATCCGGGAAAAATGCAACGAAATGCGCAGAACCGGTTTTGAAATTCCTAAAATTGCTTTTCTTCCAAAATCTCTTGCCGATGTTGCAAATATGTTTAAAGAAGGAGAAGGCATTCCTTATGAGCACATTCTCTGTGCAATGGGAAACGAAGGTCTTCCATCGCGAATTCTTTCGGGCTTTTCAAATTCATTTTTAACCTATGTATCTCCTCAGGAAACCATGTCCAATACTTCAAATATCGGACATTTGGATCCCTGTACGTTGAATGATTTATATAATTTCCGTTCAATTACAAATCATACTCAGCTTTATGGAATTACAGGCTGGCCTCTGGAAAAAACATCAAGCCCGCAGATTCATAATGACGGTTACCGAAAACTTGGAATGGACAGCGTTTATATTCCGGTTCGTTCATCTTTAGTTTCAGAAGCCTTGAACTTTTGTGAATACATGGGCTTTAGAGGACTTTCGGTTACAATTCCATATAAAGAATCAGTTTTATATTATGTAAATGAGCAGTCTCCTGAGGTTATGCAGATTGGAGCCTGCAATACAATCGTAAGAAAAAATAATACCTGGATAGGATACAATACAGACGCCTTTGGTTTTAGACGTTCACTCGAAGAATTTTTGGGTGACACAAAAATCAAAAGAAAGAAGGTTGCCGTAATTGGAGCAGGCGGAGCTGCAAAGGCAATTGTTTATGCGCTTAAACAGATGGGTGCTAAAGTCTGTATTTTTAACAGAACAATTGAACATGCCAGAGTTCTTGCAGAACGTTATGGTTTTGAATACTGTCAGTTAGACGCACATTGCGCCAGAGTTCTGGACGAATATTCATCGTTAATCGTTCAGACCACCTCGGTTGGTATGAATTCGCAGGGCTCTTCCACCGAAGAAAATGATCCTCTATATTTCTATGATTTTAGAGGCGACGAAATGATTTTTGATATTATTTACACACCTGCAGTTACACCGATTATGAAGAGGGCTTCTCTTTCCGGCTGTAAAACCTGTAATGGCTATAAGATGCTTGAATATCAGGCATATGAACAATTTAAATTATTCACTGGACGAGACATGGAGAAATAAAAATGTTAAATCAATCTGAACAAAAACTTCTTGTTGCACAAACTGCAATTGACACACTTATTGAAAAAAAATTGATTTTCAGCGGAATGAAAATTGGACTTGGAACAGGTTCAACAGCTATTCCTGCAGTAAGACGACTTGCTGAACACATAAAATCAGGAAAGCTCACAGACATAAAAGCCGTAGTTACAAGCTTTCAGACAATGAATGAATGCCAGGATCAGGGAATTCCTGTTTATTCATTAAACGATAGAACTATAAACGGAAAACTTGATCTTGCAATTGACGGCGCAGACGAAGTTGATGAAAACTGCAACTGTATTAAAGGCGGCGGAGCTGCTCACGTACGAGAAAAGATTGTTGAATACAATGCAAAAGTTTTTGTCGTAATTGCAGATTCTTCAAAGGCAGTAAAAACTATCGGAACAAAATTCCCGGTACCGGTAGAAATTATTACAGAAGCAAGAGTTCCAGTTACAAATGCTTTGAGTGAACTTGGAGCAACTGCAGTACTCAGAGAAGGTGTCCGCAAGGCAGGACCAGTTATTACCGATAACGGAAATCAGATTCTTGACTGTACCTGGAAAGAACCAATCGACGTAAAAAAAATGGAAGATGAAATTAATCATATTGCAGGTGTTGTAGAAAACGGTCTCTTTTCAAAAAACAAACCTATTGTATTTATTGCAAAAGAAGACGGAACTGTAGAAATCCGCAATCTGGATTAGTTGTACCTAACCAAAAAACTTTTTGCAGGAAAATTTTATGTTTCCACCGTATCCGCAAGAAACAGCTTATCACTACTGCATGGAACTTATTTCGCAGATAGAAAAAGGAAATATTGTTCTAAAAAGAATTGCTCAGGAGAGCGAAGAGAGAAAAAATCTTGGAGTAATGCTTGGCTGTCTTGTTGGATACAAACCTGAATCAAAAGAAAGAATAATTGTTTATGCCGTCAGCGGGAACAGATACATACTTAAAAAAAGTGTTTCAGTGCCGAAAGACAGCAGCAAATACTTTATTGCACCTCCATTAGTTTCTTACAAAAAAGCACAAAACGCCCTTAAAAAAAATGATAAACAGATTCATCAGCTTTCAGACAAAATCAACAGCATAAAAAATAACGGTACTTTACTTGATGAAAATCTTGAAGCGCTTGAAAAACAGCGTACAAAACTTACAGATGAATCCTTGCACAAAATATTTAAGCTTTTTATGTTCAATAAATACGACGGCAAAAAAATCACACTGAATAAAATAATCGATGAACATAATGGAAAGCTTCCGCCGACCGGAACAGGAGAATGCTGCGCTCCAAAACTCATAAATTTTGCCTTCAAAAAAAATATAAGAATTTTAAGCATGACAGAACTATATTATGGAAGCTCCAAAAATAAAAAATCGCTTTCCGCCTACCCTCCCTGTGATGAACGCTGCGGATATATTCTGCCATATATTCTTGGACTTGAAATTCTTTATAAAGATAATGATATCGCCGTTGCAGTTAAACCTTCAGGCCTGCTTTCCGTTCCGGGCAAAAAAGTAAAAGACTGTGCCGAAAGCCGGATAAAGAAAATTTATGCAGATTTTATAACTCCGGGAATGGAAGAAATTGCCGCTCATCGTCTGGATATGGAAACTTCGGGCATAATGATTTTTGCTTTAAACAAAATTGCATTGGAAAATCTTCACAAGCAGTTCCGGGAAAAAGTTGTACAAAAGGAATATGTAGCCTTGCTTGATGGAATTCTCTATGGAAAAAACGAAGGTTGTGTTCAATTAAAAACCCGCCTTGATACAGATAACCGGCCTTATCAGATATACGATGAAGAAAACGGAAAAATTGGTATAACAGAATGGAAAAAAATCGGAATAGAAACTTTGAGTTTTAAAAATAAAAAAAATCAGATAATAAAAAAGAAGGTAACAAGAATTGTTTTTTTTCCTAAAACAGGAAGGACTCATCAGCTTAGGCTTGCAAGTGCAGATGAACACGGCTTAAATATTCCGATTGTCGGAGACAGTTTATACGGGAAAAAAGATGCTCCAAGATTATATCTTCATGCAAAAAAAATTACTTTTCGACATCCTGTAACAAACAGGGAAATGACCTTTGAATCTAAGGAACCTTTCTAGTTTACAAACGTGCTCAAAAAAAAAGACTGCCGGAAAGGAGGAAAAAACGGCAGTCTTCAAAAATCTTTAGGAGGTTCGATTACAGTTTAATTGCGTTTTGCTGTATCTATATAAACAACAAAATATGAGTAATAAGGTTACAAAAATATATAGAATTTTTATGAATTTTGACATATAATATATATGGGTGGCAATTTTGCAAACTAATAATTTTTTTAAACCTAAACAGACAATTTTCTTTTTTATATGCTGCGCCGCTTTATTAATTATCCTTATCATAGGTTATGCCAGACTTGCAATGGAAGAAGTAACTCCTATTGCTCAGAAAAAAGAAAAAGTTGAACGCGGTTCAATTGTAGACCGTTCAGGTTTTCCACTTGCTGTTCAGACCAATTTTTATCATGTTGGAGTTTCTGTAAAAAATCTGCGCGATAATCAGAAATTACGCGAACGCTTTTCTAAAGATATTGCTCCCCTTCTTGGAATGGATGAACAATACATTCTTGACCTTATAACCAATGCAAAGTCGTTTGTATATTTAAAGAAAAAAATAGATCAGAACTCATATGAATCTGTAAAGCAGATGACAGAAAACAACGGCTACAATTTTGTAAGTTATGAACAGATTCAGGGAAGAAGCTATCCTAACCATGCGCTTGCTTCGCAGTTAATTGGATTTATGGGCGATGAAGGCGAAGGTTTAGCCGGAATAGAATTTTCCATGCAGGATATTCTTTCTCCAAAGCAGGAAAATAATTCCGAAAATGAAAAATCAGAATCGGACAGCACTCAGGACTTAAACCGCGGAAGAAATATTTATTTAACAATTGATGCAAACCTTCAGTACAAGCTTGAACAGATTGCGCAAAAAACAATGGAAGAAACTCAGGCCGAAGCAATGATGCTTATTGCAGCAGATTCGCAGACAGGAGAGATTCTTTCCTACATAAGCTATCCTTCTGTAGATTTAAATGAATATTCATTTGCAAACGAAAAAGAAAAAATCGACCGCCCGGCAATGGAAGCTTATGAACCGGGTTCCGTATTCAAGATTTTTACAGTTGGAATTGTATACGATGAACACGGAATTTCTCCTAACGAAACATTTGTCTGCGACGGAATGTACGAAAGAAGACTTTCAAACGGAGAAACAATCAGAATTAAATGTCTGGAGCATCACGGAAGCGGAACTGCAAAAGATGCCCTGCGTTTTTCATGCAACGATATGATTGGCCAGATAAGCGACAGAATTTCCGAAGAACGATTTATAGAAAGAATCAGACTTTTGGGTTTCGGTCAGAAAACTGGAGTTGAACTTCCGGGAGAAACAGTTGGAACTGTAAGAGATATTAACAGTCCTTACTGGTCTGCGCGTTCAAAGCCGACAATTGCAATTGGTCAGGAAATTCAGGTTTCTGCACTTCAAATGGTGCAGGCAGCAACTTCAATTGCAAACGGAGGTGTTCCTGTAAAGCTGACATTCGTTCATAAAATAACTAACAAAGACGGTTCGATTTATTACGAGCATACACCTGAATATAAGGACAGAGTTTTTTCAAAAACAACCTCTGATTATATTTTAAGCTGCATGGAAACAACAGCAAAAACAGGAACAGGAAGCAGAGCAAATTTACGCGATGTTAATATTGGTGTAAAAACAGGAACTGCACAGATTTACGATTCAGTTACAAAATCCTACAGCGACACAGATTTTCTTTCCAGCTGTATGGCAATTTTCCCTATAGATGAGCCGGAAATTATTCTATACATTGTTGTAGAAAAAGCAAAAGGCGAAACTTACGGCGGAAGAATTGTTGCCCCGGTAATTGGAGAAGCCGCAGATGCAATTATAGATCATTTAGGAATGAGCCGTGGCGGAGCCGCTTCGCTTGAGCATACAGGAGTTGTAACCTTCTCAA
>CAMVBP010000044.1 GCA_947165795.1 uncultured Treponema sp. | reverse complement strand
TGCAGGAAATCCCGGAACCTTCTTTGGCTCAGAAGGCCTGAACGGTTCATTTTCAATTGAATTCTGGATTTATCCTTCGGTTGTAGAAAACGGCGAAATTCTTTTAAGCTGGGAATCTTCACGACTGGAAGACGGAAGACTTATTCACCAGCTCTTAAATGCAATCTTTAATAAAGGACATATTGAATGGTCTCTTTCTAATTTCTTTGATTCAGATTTTATTTCTCCTGACTGCAAAGAAATTACATTAAAAGGAACCTCGAATATTATCCCGAATTCCTGGAGCTATCATGCCCTTTCTTTTGATGCAGAAACAGGAATTCTTGAATACGTTGTAAATGGAATTACAGAAAGCCTGATTTATGTAACTTCTACAAAAGACGAAAGCGGCGAAGTTGCCCTTGTTAATCTTGGAACTCCTGCAGAAATTGAACTTTGCAAGGAATATACAGGCCTTATTGATGATATAAGAATTGTAAGACGTCCGTACTCTTCTCCAGATTTTCAGTCAGCAGAAAATGCAGGAAAAATTGGTCATACTCAGTATGCACCTCAGGGCGGAATTTTTATTACAAAACCAATTATGGTTTCTACAGGTTCAAGATTGAATATGCTGAAGGCAGAAATGAACGTGCCTGCACAAACAGAAATCTGTTATTACGTACGCTCCGGAAATAATTTTTATGACTGGACAAAAAATCCGCCGGAATGGATTCCTGTTGTAAGCGGAGAAACAGTTTCGAATATTACAGGACTTTATTTTCAGGTAATGGCAGAATTTTTGCCGGATGGAGACGGTTCAGTTACACCAACACTTACACAGCTTACGTTATCGTTTGACGAAATTCCTTCTCCACTTCCACCATTTATTGTAAAAGCCGAAGCAGGAAATGGAAGCGTAACAGTCAGCTGGAATTATTCGGTAGATGACACTGCAGGCGGTTATTATCTTTACTATGGAAACCGTCCGGGTGAATATTTAGGAAGAATTGCAATTGAAGGTTTTTCTCCGATTAATGTAGGAAATAAATCTTCATTTACAGTTACAGGTCTTGAAAACGGAAAAATCTATTATTTCGCGATTGCCGCATATTCCGCACTTGACGAAAGCGTAATCGGCGAAAAATCCAAAGAAGTTTTTGCAAGACCGCTTGCAAGATTAAAGTGAGTTTCAATAGAGGGGAAAATATATGGAAAAAAATCTGATTTTGACAAAAGCTCAGAATGCTGTTCTTGCACATGACTGGTCTACAGCGGCTCGTCTTTATAAAGAACTTTTAAAGACAGATGCTTCGAATGTAGATTACTTAAAAGAGCTTGGAAGCATCTATGTAAAGGCTGGCGAAGACGAAAAGGCCATTCCATATTATGAGCAGATAATTACTTTTTATCCTCATTACATTGAAGCGATGAACAGTCTGGGTGCAATTTACCGCAGACTTAAAAGATACGATGAATCCATTCAGATTCTGCACCGTGCGCTTGAAGAAAACCGCGACATTCCAAGCGTAAATTATAATCTTGGTTTTACATACAAAGAAATGGGAAATTACGAAGATGCAATTGATTCCTTTGAGTCTGTAATTTCTGAAAACCCTGATGATGTTCTTGCCTACAACCATCTTGGTTCTATTTATCTTGCACAGAAAGATTATAACAAATCAATTACTTCTTATAAGCGTGGACTTCAGGTTGATCCAAATCATCCTATTTTAAATTACAATCTTGCCCGCTGTTATGAAGAAGCAAAAAGCTATCCAGATGCAATCCGCTGTTACGAAATTGCACTTAAAACAAGACCGGGCTGGACTGATGCAATTCAGGACTTCAGTAAGCTGCTCGTAAAATGTCAGCTTACAAAACAGGCACAGGATATAGTTGAACAGTCAATTAAACTTCATCCTACAGATTCCGGACTTTTATATTTACTCGGCGATATTTATCTTAATCAGTTTGATTATGACAATGCTTCTAAAACCTTTTCTAAGGCAGAAAAAATTGATCCGAACAATGTAAGAATTCTTACAGGCTTGGCTCAGGCTCTGGAAAATGGAGACAAGGTTGAACTTGCTCTTGATAAAATCCTTGCGGCAATGGAAAAAGAGCCGGAAAACAGCGATATTAAAAAACAATATGTTCACACACTTTTAACTGCTCAGCATTATGATCAGGCACTGGAACATGTAAAAGAGCTTTACGAAAACGACGGCGAAAAAGACCTTCAGGTTCTTGATTTATACGGTCAGTATTATATTTGCCGTGGCGATGATCAGGCCGCAAATTTCTATTATGACAAAATTAAAAAGATAAATCATACATACCGTGATTACATGTTAGGAGCTGCTAACCGATACGTTCAGACTGGAAACTACGAAAAAGCAGAAGAGATTGCAAAATCTTATGTTTCAAGAAATGAAAACAATCAGGTTGGCCATAATACTCTCGGAAAAATATATGAAAAGCAGGGAAATTTTGAAAAAGCAAAATATGAATATTCCCGTGGAACTTCTCCACAAAATCCGAATGCAATTGCAATAAAAGGAATTAAAAACGCAGATATAGAACTCGAAAAAAATCCGGTTAGTCCTTCTCCAGTAACGGAAACTGTGACTGTAGAATCTCAGGTTCCTGGCGATGCAGCACAGTCAGAAGAAAATTCAGAGGCTGAAGAAACTGCTGTTTATTCAGGCTCAAATTTCCCTCCTCACCTCGAAGCAGAAGAGTCAGATATTTTTGCAGAAGACAAGGTTCCGGGAAGCGATGAAGAACCTGAAGCAGAAAATCCAGATGAAGAAGAGGAAGAAAATACAGAGCTTACAGGACTTGCAGAAGGTGTTGACCGCACAAAATACGGAGACAATCTCCCGCTTTCTGATGCGCTTGTAGAAGACGACGCAGACTTCTGGAGTGAATTTGCAGACGATGCAGATAAGGTTAATCCATTTGAAGGAAACGAAGCAGAAGCTTCTGAAGAAAAGTCTGATTCTGCTGAAGACAGTTATAATCCATTTGATGATTCACAATTTGATGATCCGATAATCGAAGAACCTAAATTCCAGTTTGCACCGGAGCCTGCTGCTATGGAAGAAGCCGAAGAAGAAATTCCGGCTCCAGTTCCTCCGGTTGAACAGGCTGCCCTAAAACCTGTCGCTCAGCCTGCCCCACAGCCGGCTCCTGTCGCACAGCCTTATATTCCGCCAGAAAAATCTGAATATGAAAGACAGCTGGAACAGAAGCTTCAGGAAGCAACAATGAATTCTGCAGAGCATGCATTGCAGACAGCATTGAACACTCAAAAGATTGCACAGCAAATGCTTGATGAACAGAAACGTCTTTCTGAACAATTTGAGCAGGAAAAAGAACAGATTAAAGCAGAAAGCGAAAAACTGATTTTAGATACAATCAATAAAAAAATGGAAGAGAAAAATCAGGAGGCTCAGGATATGGCCGAAGAAAAACAGACTGTTGAAATTCTTGCTGAGGAAGAAATTCCTGTAGAAGAGGAAATTTCTGAAGAAACTGCGGATGAAGAAATCCCAGCAGAAAACGCGGCTGAAGAAGAAACTGCCGTAGAAGAAGACTTTATTGCCGAGCCTGAATTTGCAGAAGATGAGCAGGAAGAAAATCCGGAAGAGAGCATAGAGGAAAATCCGGCAGAAGAAGAAATTTCTGAAGAATTCGCTGATGCAGAAATAGTTGAAGAAAGCGAAGATGAAATTCCTGAAGAAGAAAAAATAACTGAAGAAGCTCCTGCTGAAGATATTCCAACTGAAGATATTTCTGAAGATACCGCAGAAGAAGAAATCGCTGAAGAAAATACAGAAGAGATTACTGAAGAAGAAGCAATCTCTGAAGAAACACCTGCTGATGACATCCCTTCTGAAGAAAATACAGAAGAAGATAACTTTGACACAGTAGATGAATATGCTGCTATGGCAAAAGATTCAGATATGCCTCAGGAAAATGCAACAATAAGATTTGAATCTATACCAGCTGCAAAGGGACCAATCGATGAAGAACTCTTCCTTACAGTCGATGAAATTATAAACGGAACAGATCCTTCTACCGGAACTTATGAAGAACCATTCGCAGCCGAAGAATCACCGGTTGTTGAAGAAGAGCCTGCAAACGAAGAGCCTGTTGCAATTGAAGAAGAAGCTCCGGCAACCGAAGAAGAACCTGCAATTGAAGAACCGCTCACAGATGAAGAACCTGTTATTGTTGAAGATGAAGCTCCTGCATTCGAAGAACCTGTTGCAGCAGAAGAAACACCTGCAGCCGAAGAAGAAGCTCCTGCCGAGCCTGCCGTAAATTACGATGTTGATGAAGATAAATTCCTTAGCACAGAAGAACTTATTCAGGCACAGGGCGAACTTGTTAAACAGGAAAAGCTTCACGACTATCTTGAAAATTCAAATGACGCGTCTATTGAAATGCTTGGAAAAATTGAACAGATTCTCAGCAATCCGGACATGTCAAAAGAATATGCAGAACAGATTGAACTTTTTAAGAAGCTTAGAACTTTAAGTACTTTCCTTCCGGAAAAAGAAAGAAACAGCGTTTTCTCATGCAAGATTAGAGTAATGATTGAATACGTTATTTCCAAAATGTCCGGAAGACCAGGTCTGCTTATGACTGCAGAAGAGCTCATAAAATCTGGAGTTCTTGGAGCAGAATACGACGACCGCTTAACAGTTCAGTCTAACAAAGAGCTTACAAATGAACTGATTAAAGAAGTTCTTCAGAATATGAAACTTCTCGCACAGGATCTTGAAGATAAAGAACTTTCAAAATCGCTTATAATCAGTGCAGACGGAATTCTGGAACAGATTGATTTGATAAGTCAGAAAGGCGAAATATTTTAATTAAGCAGTTTTTTGCATCGCAAAAAAAGCATTAATCAAAACCTTTTTTTCTCCATTCTTTCTCATAAAATTCGATAGTCGGCGAAACATTCGGATCCGAAGCTTTTATATAATTTTCAAGATAAGGCACAATAACCAGCGACTTGTAACTTTCCCATCTTGCAGGCAGTTTCTGAGGAACTGTAAGCATATTAGATGGAGGAAGGTTAGAAAGCAAAGCCGTATAAAAAAGCGGAATGACATGCTCTGTAACATCTGTTAATGCAGAAAATCCTCCTGCAATTCCAAAAAGTTCAGTTTCGAGTTTTACATTCTGCTTTCGTTCAAGAATTGTCTTTTGATTTTCCGATGTAAAAAACCATGAAACAAATTCTGTTGCTCCGGTTATATTTCTGCAGTTGCTTCCAATTCCAAGCATTACAAAGGAATCTTCAAGATGAATTTTATTGTCCTGAACAATCCATCTGAAATCTATATTTAATTCCTGCTCATTTGCAAGCTTAAAAAATTCATCACTGGTTGTATATGCAAATAATGTGCGGTCCGAAGTTACCTGACGGTAATAAGGCATGAAAAGATATTTAAAAGAAAAATCTTCTTCTGTCTGTGCCGTTGAGTTTGAAGAAATTGTCCACTCACGCAAAAAATCTGCGGAATTCTTTAAATAAACGTTATTCCAGACAATCTGATTTTTTTCCAGATGGAAATTAGTATTATATATTCTTGTTACCAAATACAAAAAGCCTTCATTGCTTAATGGAGTAAATCCCATTCGTGAATAAAAACCTTTTTCATTTTTTTTGTTATAGGTTTCAGAAATGTCTTTTATCTGCTGCGGCGAGAGCATGTAATTTTCAGAAACTAAAGAACGGTTTTCTTCTGAAAAAATAATTATCGGCAGATTAAAGCTTACAGGGAATAAATACTGAACCTTTCCTTTTTTACCGGCTTCCAGTAACTGCGGATAAAAAATATCAGAAGAAATTAAATCGTTATCAAAAAAATAATCAAGCCGTTTAAAATTTTTATTAACAGAATCTGAACGAAGCCAGGAACCAATTACTACATCCGGCGGAACTTCGTCTTTTGCAGGAGGAAGAGATAATGCAGGATTTTCCTTGTAAACGAGAACTGCCTTTACATTATCATGAGTACTATTGAACAGTTCAATATACTGAGCAAATTCGCTGCAGCTTGTCCAGATAATTATGCGTTTTTGTTCTGTAACAGAAGTTCTTTCTTTTTTGCAGGAAATACAAAAAAGAGGGAGAAGCAAAAAAGAAAGAAAAATTATTTTATTACAGTTTTTCTGCAACATCGTATATGCTCGTATAAACAGACTCAATCTTATCTTCATCAATACTTGAGAATGCAACTCTAAGCGTATTTTTATCTATCTGAATAATTCCAATGCCAACTTCTTTTAAAAGTGCTTTACGGATTTCTTCTGCGTTTCCAGTCTTTACATTAAAACTCATAAAGTATCCGGAATTAAAAGGCAATGGCTCAAGAACGTCAGACTTTCTTGAATCAACAAATGCACGAACAGCATCGTAACGGCGTTTAAGCATTTTCTTAAGTTCAGCTTTCTGAACATCATGGTCAGAATCTTTCATTGCATGAAGAACAAGGCTCTGTGCCGGTGTAGAAGAGCAGGAAACTGAAGAACGGATAGCGCCCATAAACTTTGTAGTAAGTGCTGTATACTGAGCTTCTGTCATTCCCTTAGAAGCAAAGCTGATAAAGCCTGCACGGAAGCCCCATGCAAAGTCTTCTTTTGTTGGACCGTCTGCTTTAATTGCAAGAATGTTTTCGTGCATATCTGCAAAGTATGCAAACAGAGACTGGCTTTCAATATCGTCTTCGTAGTTCAAACCGAAGTATGCGTCATCGCTGAGAACTAAAACTTTCTTTCCGCTTTCTGCAAGTTCCTTTACAATTTTGCAGATTTCTTCTGCTTCTGATTTTGTAGGACTGTAGCCGGAAGGATTCTGAGGGAAGTTCAAAAGAACACGAACTGAACCATATTTTTCTGCATCTTCTTTCATTGCACGCTTTAAATCTGCAATATTGAATTTTCCGTTTTCAAAACATTTGAACTGATGGAACTCTGCACCACGGCGGGCACATGCAATCAATTCGTAGTTATCCCAGCATGGATCTGCTGCAAGAAGAGGCTTGTTATCGTCTACAAACAAATCGGCAACATAAGAAAGTGCAGCTGTAAGTCCTGGAACAAGGATTGGTGTAGAAAAAGTTTTTTCTTTTAATGAAGGATTTTTCTGTATGATTTTCTCTTTCCATAAAGCACGTAGATCAGGATTACCTGCAGTCTTTGCATAAGCAACAGTTTCTCTTGAATTAAGAGACGGCATAATCTTTTTGTAGGATTCGAGTTCTATAGGAGTTCCATTCTGAACTGCCATACCAATTGTACCGTTAGCAAAAGAAGCATCTTTTGCAGCTTCGCCACCCTGCGAAATAATTCCGTTAGGAAAGTAAAGTCTTTTTCCCATGTCTGACAACAGAGCTTCTGCTGTTGTACCTTTCAATTCATCATTTAACTTTTGTGCAAGAGGATTAATCATAATAGAAGATATTATCTAAAAATGGGTGGTTAATGTCAATCATAAGGTGAAAATTCACTACTTCCCCCTAATTTTATTTTCTGATAGAATCCTTTCATTATGAATTCTTCACTTACTGAAAATAAAATGGGCATTATGCCTGTCGGAAAGCTTTTAATTCAGATTTCTCTTCCGATGATGATTTCCATGCTGGTACAGGCACTTTACAACATTGTAGACAGTGTATTCGTTTCTAAAATTTCTGAAAATGCACTTACTGCAGTTTCGCTTGCATTTCCTATTCAGAACCTTATGATTTCTTTTTCAGTAGGAACTGGTGTTGGTATTAATTCCCTGCTTTCTATGAGACTTGGACAGAAGAATCAGGAAGCCGTAGATAATACTGCAATGAACGGTATTTTCCTCATCATTATTACTTGTATTGTTTTTACAGTTCTTGGAATTATTATTCCGCGCCCGTATTTTGAATCTCAGACAGATAATATTGAAATTATTAATTCAGGCGTTGAATATTTACGAATCTGTATGATTGTTTCTTTCGGACTATTTGGAGCAGTTACTTTTGAGCGTCTCCTGCAGTCTACAGGAAGAACAATTCTTTCCATGATTTCTCAGCTTACCGGTGCAATTATAAACTGTATTTTAGACCCTATTATGATTTTTGGTTTGCTCGGATGCCCGAAACTTGGAATTGCCGGAGCAGCATGGGCAACTGTAATCGGGCAGATTGCGGCTGCAATTGTTTCTCTTTCTTTGAATCTTGCACGCAATAAAGAAATTTGTTTCCGTATAAGAGAATTCCGTCCAAGCCTAAAAATTATCGGAGGAATTTACAAAGTTGGAGTTCCTTCAATTCTGCTTGGTTCCATCGGTTCATTCCTTACATATCTCTTAAATAAAATTCTCGCTACTTTCTCTACGACTGCAATTGCAGTTTATGGAGTATACTTTAAGCTTCAGAGCTTTATTTTTATGCCGGTATTCGGTTTGAACAACGGTATAGTTCCTATTGTTGCATACAATTACGGTGCTAAACACAAAGACCGAATTATAAAATCTATAAAGCTTTGTGCATTTGCTGCAGCATGTATTATGACAGTCGGCCTTTTAATTTTTGAAATTCTTCCAAAACTTCTTTTAGGTTGGTTTGAAGCTTCGGACGAAATGCTTGCAATTGGAGTTCCGGCACTTCGCATTATTGCGCTGCACTTCCCTCTTGCCGCTGTTTCCATTACATTTATTTCTGTATTCCAGGCACTCGGCCGCGGCTTCTTTAGTATGATGGCTTCTTTTGTGCGCCAGATTTTTGTTCTTCTTCCAGCAGCTTATCTTTTGTCGCTTACAGGAAATGTAAATAATATCTGGTGGGCCTTTATAATGGCAGAAGCGGCATCCCTCATATCATGCGCATGGGGATACCGCAACGTATATAAAACTCAGATTAAAACTCTTTAGAATTTATATTCAGCACTGATACTTGCAAAACTGTTTTTCTTCCATGCAGCAAATTCTGAATCGTTATCTTTTGTAACTATAACCATTCCGCTTGCTATGAAAGAAAGACCGTCTGCAGGTTTATAAATAATCTTTGGCTGCGCAACAAAATCGCCGTATTCAATTCCATAAATGAACGTTACTTCCGGAGCAACTTTTCCATTCAAAAATGAAGTTGTAAAGTTAATTGCAAATTTGTTGTTTGAATAAACTCCTTTTTTGCTGTAATCAACATCGGCATAGTGATTTACAACATTTGCATCACAGTCCGAGCCATGCAGAATATATGTTCCATATTCCTGAACATTAAGGTTTGCATTCCAGAATGGAAGGTCAATATCAAAGCCGCCGAGCCAGCCGATTGAGTTATTGTGAACCCACGGATTTGTTCCCTCTGTATCGTCTGTAAGATTAAAGGCACCTTCTCCACGCAGATTAAAATGCCACAAAACTGTTGATGCTTCTACACCAAATGTCTGTTTTTTATCGTAAGCTAAAAATTTTTCGTCTTCGTTTACAGAACCGTTTTTAAGGTATGCATTAAGGAATGTATCTATTTTTCCTGCATTTACAGAAGGCTGTTTGTACCAGCCGTTGTAATAGCTGATTCCCATATCAACCATTCCGGCAGTCCAGGTTGCACGGCCTCCAAACTGACTGTACTGAAGAGTCCAGAGATTTGGATAAATTACATTCGGATTTGCAGAAAGTGAGTTAGCATTTGCAAGCGCGAGTGTATATTCTGTTTCTGCGGCAGTAAGCTCTGATTTTACGTAATTTGAATATCTGTCTCCAAGAATTGATGAACCTGCAAGCTGCTGATTAGAGGCCTGAGTCGGATCCATTCCATTTGCAACACACCAGTCAACAATTTCCTGTGTAGTGTAGTTTTTGATTTTTCCGGAGCTTACCGCAGAAGTTACCATAGAGCTTAACGCAGTTTTTGCAGAACCCGTATCGCCGGCTGCTACCATTGCCTTTAAAGTTGCAGCCTGATTTGCTTCTGTTCTGGCTTTTTCCAGACGTTCGGTAGAAGCCGCAACACGAGCCTTTGCAAGTTTTGTAACGCTGTCTGTTAAAGCGGCAGCCTGTGCCGGAGCCCAGCGTCCGTCTGTAGAAAAACGGTCAGTTGGGAGAAGCGGTGTATATACAGCTTCTATGTTCATGTTTGCAAACGGCATACTGTAAACTGCACGCAGCATTGGAGTACTTATACGGCGGTCAAGATAATCCGGAATAATAAAATCTGTGTAATCGTCTGCATTAAAATTATCGATTACATGAAGCTTATCTCCCTTACCCCAAACAATCTTCATTTTGCCGGCTTCGGCAGTAAGGTTTCCAAAATATCCGCGCAGAACCAATTCATCTATAACATCTACAGGATGATCTTTTATAATATCTTCATCGCCGCGAAGCTTTAATTCTGCATCTGATTTTGAACCGTTATATTTAAGGGAAATTACAGCTTTTGGCAAAGCCATAATGCTTACATCTGAACCCTTAGGATTTTCAATCCAGAACAGGTCTCCGACATATCCTCGAACTTCGGTAGAAACTGTAGCTCCTGCTTCCAGAGCAGAACCAGAACCGAAGCCTTCTGAACCTGAAAAACTGTCTGAATCATCAAAGCTGCCAAAATCTTCAAAATCACCGAAGTCATCTGCAAATGCATTTCCTGAAAGAAGTAATGCAGCTGTCAGAAAAATCATTTTGTTTATTTTCTTCATTTTCATAATCTCCTAAAACCTATTTTCCAGTGGTAAGGAAGTTCTGTGTAAAGTAGCGTGAAGGAATTTCCTGATCGAGTGCTACAACCTTTGCAATTTTTAAAGTTGTGCTATGACCTGTCTGAACGTTTGTCAATTTGTTTTCCATAGGCATGTCGTAACCCTGAATTTTCTGAATATCAAGAACCTCAAGTACTTTTACAAGCTTGTCATTTTTGTCGTACATTTCTGTATGAATCGGGTACATAGTTTCTTTATCAACCCAAACCATGCGGTAATTGTACTGTGTTCCTTTTTTATCGATTGGAATTTCCTTGATTACATAACAATCATAAGTTTTTCCGCTTTCTACAGTCATAGATTCTTCGCGAAGATATTCATGTTCGTCTTCAGAAACATCGCGTGTAGAAAGATCATCGTAAGTGGCATCAGAGCCCATGAATGCCTTTGAACCTTCACTGGAATTTACGCGGCGCACAGATTTAAGGGCCGGAAGATAAATATGTTTTTCATCTGGTCCATTGTCGTTTGTAATCTGTAAAAAGCGGGTTCCCTTATTTGTGCCGGTTTTAAAATCCATTACAATATAAGTTTTACCATCTTCTTCTTTTCCATACTCGCGGAAGCCGTTAGAATCCTGAGTTCCCTTTTTATCGGTAAGAATCATATAAACATCTGTTACAGAAAAGGCAGGCTTTTTAAAATCTGCAACCTTTTCCATAATTTCAGTTCCCTTTGCATCTGCAAATGCAAAACCATTCAATGCAGCAAGAGCTGCAACCATTAATGTAATTTTCTTTGTTGTTTTCATATTTATATCTCCTATTTATAGATTTCATAGATTTGGTTTCAGGTTATAAGGAAGCCGGGCGTTGCGGGGCGGCGTCTGAGCCCCGCAGAGGGGGTAGCGTAAGACCGCATTGCGGGCTGAAGCGAGGGGGAGCCCTCCCCCTACTCCCTGGCACCTAAAACTAAGCACCTACTTTTTCTTACTAATAAACTTAGGTGCGTACATATTCAAAAATCCAGGAATAACTGTCATTGCAAGGAAGCTTGAAGTAAACATTACGATTGCAACCAGAATTCCTATGTATCGCAAA